>DASYRE010000013.1 GCA_036004685.1 Candidatus Polarisedimenticolia bacterium
AAGTACTCCAAGAGCTCGCGCGTTCGCGGCAAGGTCGTGAGCCTGACGGACTACGGCGCCTTCCTGGAGCTCGAGGAAGGGGTCGAAGGCCTCATCCACGTCTCGGAGATGTCGTGGACCAAGCGCATCAAGCATCCCTCGAAGGTGCTGGCGGTCGGGGACACGGTGGAGGCTGTCGTCCTGGACGTGGATCAGGAGGGCCGCCGCCTTTCCCTCGGACTCCGGCAGACCGAGCCGAATCCCTGGGACCTCATCGCCGAGAAGTACCACGTGGGGGATCGGATCTCGGGCAAGGTGCGCAACCTGACCGACTTCGGGGCCTTCGTCGAGGTCGAGGAGGGAATCGACGGTCTGGTCCACATCTCCGATCTCTCGTGGACCAAGCGGATGAGGCATCCCTCGGAGCTTCTCAAGAAGGGCGACACCGTCGAGGCGATCATCCTCAAGATCGATTCGGAGAACCAGCGACTCTCCCTCGGCATCAAGCAGCTTTCGCCCAACATCTGGGAGGAGTTCTTCCGGTTGCGCCAGGTGGGCGACATCGTTCCCGGCAAGGTGGTGCGCTTGACGGACTTCGGCGCCTTCCTCGAAGTAGAAGAGGGGATTGAGGGGCTGATCCACGTCTCCGAGATGTCGGAGGACCGCGTGGACCAGCCGAAGGACGTCCTGACCGTGGGCGACATCGTGAAGGCCAAGATCATCAAGATGGACGCCGCCGAGCAGAAGGTCGGACTCTCCATCAAGGCCGTCCTTCAGGATTTGACGCAGGAGGAGCTCCGGGCCTACATGGAGGGCCAGCAGCGCGCTTCGGGGAGCACCCTGGGCGACGCGATGCGTGAGACCGACTTCCTCGAGGAGCGCAACGCCGGACGGGACGAGGAGGAGTAGAGCGTGAGCGACAATCAGCGTTCGGAAGAGGTACCCCGTTCCATGACCAAGGCGGAGCTGGTCGAAGAGGTCGCGCGCGTCTCCGAGCTGACCAAGAAGCACTCCGAGGTGATCGTCGATACGGTCTTCGATTCGATCATCGAAGCGCTGCACAAGGACGAAAAGATCGAGCTGCGCGGCTTCGGAAGTTTTCGCATCCGGCAACGGCGGTCGCGCCAGGGCCGGAACCCTAAGACCGGCGACAAAGTGGACGTGCCGGCAAAGAAGATCCCCTACTTCAAACCGGGCAAAGAGCTCAAGGAGCTCATCAACTCCGACGATTCCAATCCGACCGGTTCCTGACCGCCGGCGCCATGCGCAATCTTTTCACCCCGTGGCGCTATGCCTACCTTTCAGGCGGCCGAAGGATGAAGGGATGCCTCTTCTGCCAGGCCGGGAAGTCCCGCCGCGACCTTTCCCATCTCGTCGTGCATCGCGGCCGGTATCACTACATCATTCTGAACCGCTACCCCTACAATAACGGGCACCTCATGATCGTTCCCTACGCGCACCAGGCCGGGCTGGCCGAGGGGACGTCGGCGCAGCTCCGGGAGATGATGGTCCTCGCGGCCCGCTGCGAGACCATCCTGAAGAAGGTGTATCGATGCAACGGACTGAACCTGGGGATGAACCTGGGGCAGCCGGCGGGCGCCGGGATCGCGGGCCACCTCCATCTGCACGTCGTGCCTCGCTGGAAAGGCGACACCAATTTTCTCACCGTCGTGGGAGGAATCCGCGTAATCCCCGAATCGCTCGAGACCACGCGCTCGAAGTTGTCCGCCCGATTCCGGCCCGCTTCGGAACGCAAGGACCGGTCACCCCGCGCCGTCGGAAGGGCGCGATGAGCCCCCCCCGCCCCGCGACGGGACGCTATCTCGTCGAGACATGGGGCTGCCAGATGAACACCCACGACTCGGAGAAGCTCGCCGGCCTTCTCGAGGAGATGGGATACCTTCCCGCCTCGAGCCCTCATCAGGCCGACGTGATACTCCTGAACACTTGCACGATACGGGAGAAAGCCGAGGAGAAGCTGTTTTCCCGCCTCGGCTCTTTCCGCGAGCTGAAGGCCGAGCGGCCCTCGCTAATCATCGGAGTCTGCGGATGCGTCGCCCAGCAGGAAGGGGAGTCGATCTTCCTTCGCTCCGGCCTCGCGGACCTGGTGATGGGCCCGAGAGCCATCAACTCCCTCCCTTCGATGCTGGAGCAGGTGCGCCGCGATCGCAGCCGTCCCGTCGACCTGGGAAGGCGTGAAGACAGCATCCGGTTCGATGGGCACCGGGCGCGACGGGCCCCGGGACCCCGGGCCTACCTGACGGTGATGGAAGGATGCAACAAGACCTGCACCTACTGCATCGTGCCGACGACGCGCGGGCGGGAGGTGAGCAAGGAGGCCGGTGAGGTGCTCGCGGAAGCCCGCCGCCTCGCCGAGAGCGGCTACGTCGAAATCGAGCTCCTGGGCCAGAACGTGAACGCCTATCGTTCCGGGCTCGTGCACCTCGGCCGTCTGCTTCGGGACCTCCAGCGGCTGGAGGGGGTCCGGCGGCTGCGCTTCACGACTTCCCACCCGGCGCACTTGAGCGGTGAAATAATCGAGGCGATGCGGGATTGTCCGAGCGTCTGCGAGCACCTCCACCTGCCCGTGCAATCGGGTTCGGGAGCCGTGCTGGAGCGCATGCAGCGCGGCTACACACCGCGCCGCTACCGCGAGCGGATCGACAAGCTCCGGGCGCTCGTTCCGGGAATCGCCCTCTCCACGGACATCATCGTGGGATTTCCGGAAGAGACCGAAGAGGAGTTTCGGGAGACCCTTGCCCTCTTGCGAGAGGTGGAGTTCGACCAGGTGTATTCCTTCCTCTACTCGCCGCGGCCCGGCACGGCGGCGGCGGAAACGGCCGATACGCTCCCGCTCGAGGAGAAGAAACGCCGCCTCGCCGAGCTCCAGGCGATGCAACTGGAGATTCAGGCCCGCCGCAACGGGCGCCTCGTAGGAACCGAGGTCGAGGTCCTGATCGACGGGGCCGCGCGCCTGGGAAACGGACGGCTGAAAGGACGGACGCGCACGAATCGCGTCGTCAACTTCGAGGGCCCCGAGGAGATGGTGGGCCGTTTCGCGCGCGTGACGGTCGTTTCAGCGAATCCGAACTCCCTCGAGGGGGCCCTGGCCGAGCCCGCAGGCCTTGACTTGGCCCGGATCGCGGTATATAAGTGAGGCGCATGCCGCCGCGGAGGACGCGATGGAAATCGAGATGAAAATCAAGGGCCTGATGATCGATCCGATCAGCAATATGCCGATCATCATCCTCCGCGATCCGAAGACCAACGCGGTGCTTCCGATCTGGGTCGGGATCTTCGAGGCAAACGCCATCGCACTCCAGATCGAGAAAATCGTGACTCCGCGCCCTATGACCCATGATTTGCTGAAGAACATCCTCTCCGGGATTCACGCTTCGGTGGAGAAAGTGGTGATCACCGAGCTGAAGGAGAACACTTTTTTCGCGCTCGTCTATCTGAAGCAGGGGGAGCGCGTCCTTCCCGTCGATTCCCGTCCTTCCGACGCAATCGCGCTCGCGCTGCGGACCGAGTCGCCGATTTTCGTCGAGAGCGACGTGATCGACAAGGCGAAGAACGCCGATCTCACGAAAGACGCGGGGGAGTCGGAGCGCATCCGGAAATGGCTCGAGAACCTCGATCCCGAAGAGCTTGGAAAGTACGAGATGTAGGGTCGGTCAATACATTCTCAACTTACTGAAAACAAAAGACTTATAGCAATATTTGTTGCCTGGCGCCCTTCGCTCCGTCATAACTGCAGAACCCAACCTCTTGTTCTTCACCCCGGGGAAGACTCCGGATGATCCTGGCCATTGCCAACCAGAAGGGTGGAGTCGGAAAGACCACGACCGCCATCAATCTCGCGGCTGCCCTAGCCCAGAAGAAGCTGAAGACGTTGCTTATGGACCTTGACCCCCAGGGCAACTGCACCTTGTCCTTCGTCGACCCTCAGCAGCTGGGGACCACCGTATACGAGGCCTTGACCGAACCCGAGCTATCGATCAAGGACGCCATTCACCATACCAGCAGTCCCTCCCTGGACATCATTCCGGCTCGCATCACCCTGGCGAAATTCGAAAGCAAGATGGTGGGCGAGCTCGACGGGCATTTCCGCCTCAAGGATCGGCTCAAGTCTCTGGAGAAGCAGTACCAGTACATCGTCATCGATACACCGCCGACGCTCGGCCTCCTGACGGTGAACGCCCTGGTCGCCGCCAGCCATCTCCTCGTGCCGATTCAGTCCTCCTACTTCGCTCTCGAAGGGACCGACGACCTTCTCGAGACTGTCGAAAAAATCAAGGCCCGGCCCAATCCGCACCTTGAGTTCCTTGGCGTCGTGATCACCCTTCACGACAAGAGAACCGTCCTGGGACGGGACATCAAGAATCACATCAAGGAGGTTTTTGGAGCGAAGGTCTTCAAGACCATCATCAGCCGCAGCGTCCGCCTGGAGGAGAGTCCGGCCTACAAGGAGTCGATTTTCTCCTACTCTCCCAACTCCAGCGGCGCTCTCGAATACTATCGACTCTCCGAAGAGGTGATTGGCCGTGTCTAGCACATCCAAAATGAGAGGACTTCCCGAGCAAAAGCGCATGCGTCACGATCATCATTTCGTCGACAGCCTCACGCGCGGAACCCTGACTCCCGTGGGCAGGATGATCGCGATGGAGCAGATCGACACCGTTCCCGAGCAGCCTCGACGGCAAATGGGAAACCTCTCGGAGCTGGTCGCCTCCATCAAAGAGAAAGGGGTTCTCGAGCCGATCCTCGTCCGCAGGGAAGGGGTTCGTTTTCGAATCATCGCCGGCGAGAGGCGCTACCGGGCGGCCCGCGAGGCGGGTCTCACCCAGATCCCTTCCATCGAGATCGACGTCGACGACAAGGGAACTCTGGAGATTTCGCTCATCGAGAATCTCCAGCGGAGAGACCTCAGCCCGATTGAAGAGGCCCACGGAATCAAGCAGCTTTGCGACAAGTTCCTCTACACGCACGAGGAGGTCGCTCGAAAGCTCGGCAAGTCCCGCTCGGCGATCACCGAGATCCTGGGGCTGGCGCAGATCCAGGAGGAGGTGATCGAGTACTGCCAGCGGTACGGAATCAACTCCCGCTCGCACCTCTTGGCGATCGCTCACCAGCCGGACATCGAATCGATGCTCACGCTGGCCGAGCAGATTCGCACCCAGAATCTCACCCGCGACGACGTCCGAAAGCTCCGCAGGCCCGTATCAGACGATGCCCGCCCAGGACGGCCCAAGCATTTCGTTTTCAAATACCGCGCCGACGATCGTCGCTTCGCCTTCAGCCTAAGATTCAGCAAGGCCGAAGTGTCACGCACCGAAATCATCCACACCCTCCGCGAGCTCCTCCAGACACTGGAAAGCCAGAGCGAGTGATCGCTTTGCGCTGACCTCAGAACCGAGCCTGGCCCTACGCATGGACATAACAGATTGGAACCGACCCAATCACTCCAACCATCGCCAGGATCCTCGCCAGCCCAGCCCGATCCCTGATGGCCAGCCTATCCTCTAGAGCAATGTCGGCCCGCCGACAATCCCACGGATCATCCGCGGGGAGTGCCATTGCAGCGACTCGCACAGAATTCCGCGAGCATAGTCGCAGATAGAATTCCCGGCCTCGGGAGCCTGCCAAGCCCGGGTCCAGCCCGTCCGAACGTCGAGCCATCGTCCAATCACAAAAAGCTGCGCGGCTGAGCCGTGGCCGCGATGCGCGCTAGAAAGGATTCCAAAAGAGCCAGGCTTGACCTCTCGATTAGCCGGGGCCAGCTCGACCCGAGACGTTTAGCCTGACTCAGGCATAATTCCCACCAGACAGGACCCACGGACTTATCTTTATCAATTGGACCCGATCGATCGCCCGGTCGCCGGCCATCGAGGACCTCCATCAAAGATAGGGCCGGCGAAGGTCGGCCTGATGCCAGATTAACGCCAAGCAAGAGCAGGGCATCTCCCAAAGGCATCGCGGAAGTGCACACTGCGTCCAGAGGCCCCGGTGGACTCAGTCATCGGTGCAGCTGGCTGACCCGGCAAAGAAATAGACGCCAAGACCAAGACGGCCCCATGGCAGGACACCGCACCGATCGCTGACGAAGATAAGCAGGCGTTAAAAGGCCAAACGATCCAGCAGGCAAAGCCTGGCAGATCCCTGGAATGCCGGAAACGGTCGGAAGTCGGACCGGACAAGGGCCTCACGGCAGGTCCTCGGGCGAATGTCCGATAAGAAATCTTATGTAAACTAATAGGCCACGGGAAGGTCGCTGACGGCCCTCCGGCGAATCCCTCGTCCTTCACCCGTGCGAGCACCATTTCATGCGTGATTCCAAGTGGTTCCATGCCACGGCCTTATCTTGACTTGTCCGGCGCCGCCTCCTAACATGACGGGGACTTCTGAAGGAGCTCCCTTTCTTGTCCCGCATCTTCAAATATGTATTCCGCGCCGTCTTCGGCCCCTCACTGCTGGGGCTGGCCATCTACACCTTCGTCCTGCTGATGAACGCCATTTTCAACGTCGCCGAGATGGCCATCCGGAAGAACCTGCCGATCAGCGCCGTTCTCAAGATACTCGCTCTATCGCTGCCTCAATTCCTCGCCCTGACGATCCCGATGTCGGTCCTCCTTGGAACCTTGATTGGCATCGGGCGCCTTTCTGCCGACAGCGAGATTGTCGCCCTCAGAGCCTGCGGAATCGGATACCGGCGGATCATCGCCCCGGTCTTGGCGCTCGGCTTCCTAGGCTGGCTCGTGTGCAGCGCGCTGGTTCTGTGGGTCGAGCCGAGGGCCAACTTCGTCAGGCACCGGATGGCGGCGCGCCTGATGCTCCGTTCGGACCTTCGCAAGGAGCTGAAGCCCCACGTCTTCCTCGAAGACCTTCCGGGAATGCTCCTTTACGCGGACAACGTCTATCAGGGAGGCAGCAGTCTTGAGCACGTCCTCCTTTACCAGACCGACCCTCAAGGGCGCGACCTGATCACGACGGCTCGCCGGGGACGCCTGGATTACGACTCCTCGACCGGCAACCTGCGGCTTCTCATGGAAGGAGGGCTCACCCACCGCTCCGACCCGACCGACCCGCTCGATTACCAGGTCTATGGGGCGGACCGTCAGATGGTTCTGCGGGAGGCCGACGCAGGCTTCAAGCTGCGCCTTCGCCTACTCAAGGAACCGCAACAGAAGAACTACCGGGAGCAGACCCTTCCCGAGCTCTCCGCGACCTGGCAGAAGGCCGAGGAGATCCAGCACGTGCCGACCCGGGCGAAGATTCGCAGTTCCATCGACGTCATCTACCACGAGCGCTTCGCGCTGCCCGCCGCCTGCATCGTCTTCACCCTGATTGGGTTTCCGCTCGGAATCTACAACCGCCGCGGCGGGAGGTCCTCCGGAATCGTCTTGAGCCTGGCGGTCGTCCTGCTTTACTGGCTGATCCTGACGACGGGCGAGAACCTGGCGACCGAGGCCAGGATCCCCCCCGTCGCGGCCCTTTGGGCCGGCAACGTCCTCTTCAGCCTCGCGGGGATCGCCTTGATCTGGCGGCGCGAGCGCAAGGAGCTCGGGGAAGGCAGGAGGACATGGTGGGGGTTTCTCTCGCGAAGGATCCAGACGGCGCGGGAGCGGCGCCGGGCGCGCCGGGAGGATCGGGCGCGCAGCCGCCTGCTGAGAAAGGCGCCGGCGGCCGCCCCCGAAACGGTTCGCGCCCGCGACCGCTACGTCGGGGGGGCGCTCTTCTCCACCCTGATTGACCGCTACATCTTAAGGAGCTATTTAAAGCTGCTGCTGATCTCAGGCCTCTCCATCTACATTATCTTTCTCGTGGTCGATTTCCGGGAGATGATCGATGACGTGATTCAGCATCAAGTGCCTGGGCAGCTCATCCTGCGCTTTTTCAAGTTCAGGACTCCCTGGGTGATCAATCAGATCCTTCCGGTCGCCTGTCTCGTCTCCACGCTCCTTGCTTTCGGCCTCCTGGCGCGGTTCAACGAGATCACCGCCATGAAGGCGGGAGGCTTGAGCCTCTACCGTGTCTCGCTCCCCGTCGTCGGAACGACGGTTCTCCTGTCGGTGTTCTCCTTCGGGATCGAGGGCTACGTGATGCCGTTCTCGAACCAGCGCGCCAGCCAGATCCGCGACGAAATTCGCGGGCACTCCGCGAGGAGCACCACGCAGCCGCAGCGGCGATGGGTCCTCGGCAAGGACGGCCGCTTCTACAACTACCGGACCTACATCACTCCGGCCGCCCGTTTTCTGTCCCTGTCCGGGTCGGGGGTCTTCCAGGGATTCAGCATCTACCGGCTCGATCCAGAGAGTTTCGCGATCCGCGACAGGATCTACGCGCGCGAGGCGGTCTGGGCCGAGGGAGCCTGGGCGCTTCGGGACGGATGGGAGCGGAAGTTCGATGGCGGCGGGGCGGTCGTCTCGTTCGAGCCTTTCGTCGAGAAAAAAGTGATGCTGCGGGAGGCGCCTTCGCAATTCCTCGAAGAGGTCAAGACACCCGATCAGATGAATTACTGGCAGCTCAGGAAATTCATCAAGGATCTGAAGCGGCGTGGGTATTCGGTGCAGGAGCTTCTCGTCGATCTTTACGAGAAGATAGCCATCCCCTTCGTTTCGCTGGTGATGGTGATCCTCGGGCTGCCATTCGCTTTCCGGACCGGCAAGAAAGGGTCGCTCTACGGCATCGGTCTGAGCATCGGTCTCGTGGTCGTGTACTACGCGACTTTTGCCGTCATGAGCGCCCTCGGGGAAATCGGTTTTCTTCCCCCCTTTCTGGCGGCATGGGCCCCCAACATCCTGTTCGCCGGGGCCGGCACCTACATGATGCTTTCCCTGGTCCGGACCTAGGCTAACGTTCGGGGTGGCCGCCGGGCTTAGGCGACGGTCGTGTTCCGCCGCCGGCCTTCAAGAGGATGACCCGCGCCTGGTAGCGAACCGTCTGGGCCGGATCCTGATCCGCGATCTCCCGCAGGGTCTCCCGGACGGCCTCGCCGCCCCAGGCTCCCAGCGCCAAAACCGACTCCACTCTCACCTGCTCATCGGGGTCGTTGCGCGCCAGCACCGCCAGGGGCGGCAACAGCGCGTCCTGTAACTCCGACTCCTCGGCCTTGTTCCGAATACCCGTGAAGAGGCGGGTCGCGAGCCTCATGGCGGCGATTCGCCGTCCGGGGGCTGGATCCCGCGAGAACCGCAGAATCTGCTGGACCATGTCGCGATCCACCAGGTCGAGCTTGAGCACTTCCTGGAGTCCCGCATCGACCAGGACGGGGTTCGGATTCACCAAGAGGGCCCTGAGCCGCTTGAAGAGCTCCCGGTGATCCTTCAGCGCCGCCAGATCGGCGAACTCGCGCACGGCGTCGCGATAGACGTCTCCCCCTTCCCGAGGGAGCTGGAAGCGTCCGAAGCGCCCGCGGAAAAGAGTGTAGCGGTCCTCCCCTTTGCGTTTTCCTTCAGCGTCGACTTCGGGAATCAGGAACAGGAGCTCGCTTTCTCCGTCGTCGAAGACGATCCGATTCTCCTTCCCAAGGCTCATGTTGAAATCACGGAAGGCGATCTGGAGCCGCGCGCCGGGGATGACGGAGCCTCGGAAAACCTCCCGGACCTGAACCTGGGCCAGCTTCAGCGATCCCGAGATGACGCGGGCGAGAACCACCAGATCGGAACGGGCCGTGAGCTCATAAAGACTGGGCGGGGCCTCCCCTTTCGCCAGCCCCGCCACTTCGGCTCCGAACAGGGCGCCGGGAAGGGGGGCGAGAAGACCCGCGAAAATCGCCGCGAGAAGGAGCCGGCGCTTCATGGGGAGCCCCGGCGAAGATCATCGAGACGCCGGCGAGCCTCGGACTGTCGTGGATCGCGTTCGAGCGAGCTCTGGTAGGCCTCCTCCGCTCCTTTTCGATCCCCCGCCAGGAGAGCAGACTCCCCCAGGAGGTTCCAAAGCTCCAACCTGTCCCCGGAAAGGCGGACCCCTTCCTGGCATACCTGCTCCGCTTCCCGGCCGCGTCCCAGCGCGATCAGCCGGCGCGCCAGATTGACTCGCGCGTCGGCGTATCGCGGCTGGATCTGCAGCGCTTTCCGATACTCGCGGATCTCCCCCTCCCAGTCACCCTTTCGAGCCAGAACCGAGGCGATCCCGTTGTGAGGCTCCGCGTAATCGCTGCGCAGCGCCAGCGCCTTGCGAAACTCCGACTCCGCCTCGGCCCAACGCTCCCGGCGGAACAGGTAGTTTCCTTGGTTGTTGTGGATCATCGGATCATCCGGCAATCTCGCGAGGGCTTGCCGGAGCATCTCTCCGGCCGTTTCCCAATCCTCGCGATCCATCGCCAAGAGCGCCAGGTTGTTGTAGGAGCCCGCGAAGTTGGGGTCGACTTCGAGCGCCTTCCGGAACTGCGCCGCCGCTTCTTCGGGCTTCCCGTCCTCCTTCAAGAGAACTCCGAGATTATTGTAGCCCTCCGGATCGTCCGGTTCGATGGCAATCGCCTTGCGATATTCTTCGGCCGCCTCGGCCCGCTTTCCCTGCTCGTAGGCGAGGAGCCCGAGGCTTCGATGGACCAGCGCGGAGGGCTCGCGCTCGAGCAGGCGTCTCAGCCTGCGCTCCGCCCCCCTCGGATCACCTTCCTCGCGCTCGATGTTCGCCAGCAGGACCTCCGCTTCCGGAAACTCGTCCGTGCTCCGCAGCGCTTCTTCGAGCAGGCCGCGCGCCGTCTTCAGATCGCCCTGGACGACATGGGCGCGAGCCAGATTGATCCGTGGCAGCGCGAACCCGGGAGCCTCTTCCGCGGCGCGGCGAAACTCCCGAATCGCCCCCTGCACGTCGCCTCGGGCGAGAAGCGAATTCCCGAGATTATTCCGGGACAACGTTCCCTCCTGGCTGAGGTAACCGAGCGAGAGGAGCTTCTCCTTCAGGGCCTGGTCGCCCGCCGGATCGGACGTCTCCGCCACGGGGGCCGCCCGTCCCGTCTCCCAGGAAGGCCGGAACCGGATCGGGTGTTCCGCGAGGAACTCCGGACGCAGCAGATCGACCGCCGGCCGCCCTTGCATGTCCTCCCCTACCGGTAATCCGAACAAGGCCAGAACGGTCGGCGCGACGTCGACCACGGAGACTTCGGAGATGGTGGTCCCCTGCTTGAAGGCGGGCCCGGTCGCGATCAGGATCCCGTAGCGCCGGTGCCAAAGCGCCGCCGTGGCGTAGCCGATCCTCGATTCCCGCGCCGGACGATCGGCGTCTGAGCGAAAACCGTGATCCGAAAGGACGAGGATGTTCGTGTCCGGACGGGCGGCTTCCAGCAACCGGCCGATCACTTCGTCCTGATGGACGTAGAAGGCGTCCACAGCCTTTGAGAATCGGACGAAGTCCGCCTCCGGCACGGTTGGCCGCCGTGGCGGCCGGAACGGCATGAAAAGGTGGGAGGTCGTATCGATCCCCTCGAAATAGATGATCTCCAGGGGCTGAAATCCTCCCGAGGCGAGAGCGAGAGCGATGCCCTCATAGGTTCTCGAGCTGGCGAGAACGGTGCGGAAATCGTCCACCCGATTCTCGGAGCGCGCCGACCAGCCTCCCTTCTTTTCCGGGGTTCGAATGAACGGCGCGAGATCGGAGTCGCCGATCGTCTCCGGCGGGATCACCAGGGGCCGGATACGGCGGTAGAGGTCGGGAGGAAACGTTTTGCCCCGCGGATCGTCGTCGGAAGCGCGGCTCTGCCCCATGAGCTGATAAGCCACGCGGTCCGTCACGATGTAGCCGTCCACCGGCTCCGCCGGCCAGGTCGCCCAGTAACCGATAATCCCCACGGGGACCCCCGCCTCGGCCAGCAGGTTCCAGATCGCTTTGACCTTCCGCTGGCGGCTGGTCACCGGCACCTTCTGGCCCGTCCGGGTGTCGGTGGCGAGAAAGTCGAGGATGCCGTGCTCGGGTGGAAGGAAACCGGTCGCAGCGGTCGTCCAGACCACCGGCGAGAGAATGGGATCGATCGTCCGCAGGCGCGCGCGGACGCCGGAGTCGATCAGGTGCGCCAGGTTCGGGAGCTTTCCCTGGGCGAGGAGCGGATCGATCACCTTCCAATCGGCGCCGTCCAGTCCGATCACCAGCGCGCGCGTCCCGGGGATCGGGGCGAGCGACACCCCCCCCAGGCTGCCCCCCGCCATCCGCACCGCGTCGACTCTTAGATTGACCAGGTCGAGGCCGCTTTCGCGCAGCTTCGGTCCGATGACCCGTTCCAGGGTCGACTCGAGCTCGAAGCGGTGGGCACCCGAAACCCTGGAAAAGCTCATCCGGCGCAACGTCTCGCCGGCCGCCCGAGTCAAAAGGGGGGCGACCAGGAAGCGATCGGGATCGCCCATGGCGCGCGCGTGGAGGCGCAGGACCGATTCGGAGGGCGCCCGGTAGGTGAGGCTGCCTTCCACTTCGACGCCGACCCCCTCCGAGCTCACCAGCCTCTCGTGGTTCGGAAGCGGCAGGTGGAACGGAAAGCGGCTGGGCGTCGCGGGATAATCGGAAAGCCGGAAGAGCCCCGCGGGGACGAATCGCCATCCCGGGGCCAGGCGGCGAGGGCTCACGGGGAGCCAGCGGGAGTCGAGAACGACGGCGCCTTTCCCTGCCTCGATCACCCGCAGGGAGAGGACCAGGTAGAGCGACGCGCCGAGCAGGAGCGCGCCCCATAGAGGGCGCCGTGGAAGCGAGAGACGAACGGGCAAGAAGCGCCCCTCAGGTTCCCTCGGACCAGCTGCTCAGGTAACGGGTCTGCTCTTCGGTGAGATGATCGATCGAGACCCCCATGCTCTCGAGCTTCAGCCGGGCGATCTCGCGATCGATCTCCTTGGGCACGGGATGGACGCCGCGCGCCAGATCCCCCCCCTTGCGGACGAGGAATTCGGCGGAGAGCGCCTGATTGGCGAAGCTCATGTCCATGACCATCGCCGGATGGCCCTCCGCGGCGGCAAGGTTGATCAACCTCCCCTCTCCGAGGAGGTGGATCCTCTTCCCGTCGCCAAGCGTGAACGTCTCAACGTAGTCTCTCAACTTGCGGGGCGGTCCGGTCGCGAGCGCCTGCAAGGAGGGGATGTCGATCTCGACGTTGAAGTGGCCGGAATTGGCCAGGATCGCTCCGTCCTTCATCCGGGCAAAGTGCTCCTTGCGCAGGACGTGCTTGTTCCCGGTGAGCGTGACGACGACGTCCGCGGTCTCCACCGCCCGGTCCATGGGCTCGACGGTGAATCCGTCCATGACCGCCTCCAACGCCTTCACCGGCTCCACCTCTGTGATCACGACGTTCGCGCCCATGCCGCGCGCCCGCATCGCCACTCCGCGGCCGCACCATCCATATCCGCAAATGACGAAGCGAAGTCCAGCCACCAGGAGGTTGGTGGCTCGGATGATCCCGTCGAGCGTGCTCTGTCCCGTTCCGTACCGGTTGTCGAAAAGATGCTTGGTGTCGGCGTCGTTGACGGCGATGATCGGGTAGGCCAGGGTTCCCTCCGCCGCCAGACTCTCCAGGCGAATCACTCCCGTCGTCGTCTCCTCCGTGCCACCCAGGATCCCGGCGATCAGATCCCGCTTCTTCGAGTGGATCATGGAAACGAGATCGGCGCCGTCGTCCATCGTGATCCGCGGCTTCCGGTCCAGCACCGAGCCGATGTGCCGGTAATAGGTCTCGTTGTCTTCCCCCTTGATCGCGAAGGTGGCGATCCCGTGGCGAATTGCCAGGCAGGCGGCGACGTCGTCTTGGGTCGACAGCGGGTTCGAGGCGCAAAGCGAGACGTCCGCCCCTCCCGCCGCGAGGGTCCGGGCCAGCAAACCCGTTTCGGTCGTGACGTGGAGGCAGGCGCCGATCGAAATTCCCTTGAGAGGCTTCTCGCTCTCGAAGCGCCGGCGGATCGACCGAAGCACCGGCATGTTCTGCTCCGCCCAATCGATCCGATCCTGGCCTCGATCCGCCAGAGTCTTATCCTTGACGTCGAAATCATTCGCAGCGATAGTCAATTGCGCTCCTTGTCTAAAGCTTTACTTAAGTCCTGCGGCCTGCCGAAGCGCCGCGGCTTTGTCGGTTCTCTCCCAGGTGAACGAGGGCTCGCTCCGGCCGAAGTGACCGAAGCTCGCGGTAGCGCGATAGATGGGCCGGCGCAGATCGAGGTCTTCGATGATCTCCTTGGGCTTGAGGCGGAAATGCCCCCGGACGGCCTCCCGGATTTTGTTCTGCGGGATCTTGCCGGTGCCGAAAGTCTCGACCGTGAGCGACACGGGATCGGCGACGCCGATGGCGTAGGCGATTTGCACTTCGGCGCGGTCGGCGATCCCGGCGGCCACGAGGTTCTTGGCGATGTACCGTGCCATGTACGAGGCGGAACGGTCCACCTTGGTGGGGTCTTTCCCCGAGAACGCGCCGCCGCCGTGATGTCCCCATCCGCCGTAGGTGTCGACGATGATCTTGCGGCCGGTGACCCCGGTGTCGCCCTGGGGACCGCCGACCGCGAACCGGCCCGTGGGATTGATGTGGTACTGCGTCCGCGAGTCGAGAAAATCGGCCGGGAGGTTCTTCAGGATGATCTCGCGCTTGACCTCCTCGCGCAGCGTTTCCATCTTGATGGCGGCGTCGTGCTGGCACGAAACCACCACGGTGTCGATGCGCAGGGGCCGCATTCCCTCGTATTCCACCGTGACCTGCGATTTGCCGTCGGGCCGCAGGTAAGGCAGCGACTCGTCGCGGCGCGCCCGGCTGAGAGCCCGCACCAGACCATGGGCCAGCATGATCGGCATCGGCATCAGCTCGGGGGTGTCCCGGCAGGCATAGCCGAACATCATGCCCTGGTCCCCCGCCCCGCCGTGATCGACCCCCATGGCGATGTCGGGGGACTGCTCGTCGAGAGCGGTCATGACGGCGCAGGTCTGATGATCGAAGCCGTATTTCGCCCGCGTGTAGCCCACGTCCTGGATCGTGGAGCGGACGATCTTCGGGATGTCGACGTACGTGCTGGTCGATATTTCGCCCGCCACGAAGGCCAGTCCCGTCGTCACCAGCGTCTCGCAGGCGACGCGGCCCATCGGGTCCTTGTCCAGGACGGCGTCGAGGATCGCGTCGGAGATCTGGTCGGCGATCTTGTCGGGATGTCCTTCGGTCACCGACTCGGAAGTAAAAAGGTACCTTCCATCATCCGGCATCTCGGGCTCCTTATGTGTCGTCATGCCTGAGCGGGCCGTTCACCCGGCGCGAACCGGCCGGGGCTCCCGCGCACAGCTTGGGTTTCGGCGTAATTCCTTATTCTACGGATTGACGCCGGGGGCTGTCAACGGAAGACCACCGCGCCCTTCCCCAGGACCTGCTCCAGGGCGGCCGTCAGCGAGGGGTTGGGGCCGACGCGGAGACGCGGATCCGGAAGGAGCGTGAGCCGGTAATCCCCGGGCTGGGTGAGGAGGATCTCGACGGGGCATTCGCCCGGATGGTCCTGCAGCAGTCGATGGATCTGGAGGACCCGCTCCGTCTGAAGCCCGGAGGCGTTCACCCGGAGGACGACCCGGCTGGCCTGCCGCTCGGCCGCTCCCGCCAGGGCGGAGATCTCCTCCGCGACGAGCCGCCATCGTCCTTCCTCCATCTCCGCTTTTCCTTTCACCAGAACGGCGACGTCGTTCTCGAGGCGATTCTGGCAGGTCTTGTAGAGCTCCGGGAAGACGATTGCCTCGATGCTTCCCTCCAAATCCTCCAGGTCGAAAACGGCCATCCAGTCGCCGCGTTTCGTCTTCCGCTTCTTCAGGGAGGTGATGAGGCCTCCCATCCGGACCGTGCGGCCCGAGGCCTCGGGCGCCAGGCTGCGGGTGGTGACGCCGCGCAGGGCCTCCAGGGTCGCGCCGTGCTCGAGCAAGGGATGGCCGCTGAGATAGAACCCCAGCGTCTCCTTCTCGAAGGAGAGCAGCTCGCGGGGCGACCAGTCGTCCCCCTGAGGCGCGAACGAGGGAACCGTCTCGCCGGCGGGCGCTTCCCCGCCAAACAGGCTGGCTTGGCCCGCCTGCTGATCCCTCACCTCTTTGTGGGCGCTGGCCACGCAGGCATCCAGGGACCTCATCAGCTGCTGGCGAGCGGCGCCGAAGCCGTCGAGCGCCCCGCTCTTGATCAACGACTCGAGGGCCTTCCGGTTCATCGACCGGCTGTCGACCTCGCGGCAAAGCCCCGCGAGCGACGCGAAGGAACCGACGCGGTCCCGCGCCTGAAGGATCGCCTCGATCGTCCCGTCCCCGACGTTCTTGATGGCGCCCAGCCCGAAGCGCAGCGCGCTCTCCTCCACGGTGAAGTCGAGGCCGGAGCGGTTGATGTCGGGGGGGTGCACCGCGATGCCCATCTCGCGGCACTGGGCGATGTACTTCACGACGTTGTCGGTGACCTCCTTCTCCACCGTCAGAAGGGCCGCCATGAACTGCACGGGGAAGTGGGCCTTGAGATAGGCCGTCTGATAGGCGATGAGGGCGTAGGCCGCGGAATGGGACTTGTTGAAGCCGTAGCCGGCGAACTGGGCCATCAGCTCGAAGATCTTCTGCGCCTCCTTCTCGGGGATCCCGCGCTCCCGGGCCCCCTTCAGGAACAAGGGGCGCATGGCGTCCATCTCCTTCTGCTTCTTCTTCCCCATGGCGCGCCGGAGCAGGTCGGCCTGGCCGAGCGTGAAGCCCCCGAGCACGGAGGCGATGCGCATCACCTGCTCCTGGTAGACGATCACGCCGTAGGTCTCGTCCAGGATCTCCCGCAGCCGCGGCATCGCCTGGACGTTCGCCTTCCCGTGGCGGCCCCGGATGTACTCCTCGATCATCCCGCTCTTGATCGGCCCCGGACGGTACAGCGCGTTGAGCGCGATCAGGTCCTCGAAGCGATCCGGCTGGAGCTTGCGGAGGATGTCCTGCATGCCGCTGCTCTCGAACTGGAAGACCCCGCTCGTCTGGGCCCGGCAGAAGAGGGCGTAGGTCTCCCGATCCGACAGCGGCAGCGCTTCCAGGGTGAGGGTGACTCCCGGCCCGTTTTGGACCCGCGCCACGCAGTCCTCCAGGAGGGTCAGCGTCTTCAGCCCCAGGAAGTCCATCTTCAGCAGGCCGATCTTCTCGATCTCGTCCTTGGCGTATTGCGTGATGATCTCATTGTCCTTCGTGGCGCACAGCGGCGCGAACTCCACGATCGGGGAGGGCGAGATGACCACGCCCGCGGCGTGGGTCGAGGCGTGTCGGGCCAGACCCTCGAGGCGGCGCGCCACGTCCAACAGGCGCCGGATCTTCTCGTCGGTCTCGTAGGCCGACTTGAGCTGGGGGACGCTGGCGAGCGCCTTGTCCACCGTGGCGTCAAGCTCGGGCGGGACCAGCTTGGCGATCCGATCGACGTCGCCGTAAGGGATGTCCAGCCCGCGGCCGGCGTCCCGGATGACCGCCCGCGCCGCCATCGTCCCGAACGTGATGATCTGCGCCACGTTCTCCTGGCCGTACTTGTTGCGCACGTAATCGATCACCTCGCCGCGTCGGCGCATGCAGAAGTCGATGTCGATGTCGGGCAAGGAGACGCGCTCCGGATTCAGGAAGCGCTCGAAGAGGAGTCCGTACTGGAGCGGATCGATGTCGGTGATTCCGAGGCAGTAGGCGACCAGCGATCCCGCGGCGGATCCCCTGCCCGGGCCGACCGCGATACCGCGCTCCCGCGCGTATCGGATGAAATCCCAGACGATCAGGAAGTAGCCGGGGAAGCCCATGCTCTTGACCATGCCGATTTCCGATTCCAGGCGCTGCCGGTAGGCGTCGAGCGGATGGCGCAGGGCGTCCCGGGAGAGCAGCGCCTCCCATTGAACCCCGCGGCGCTCGAACCCCTGGCGCACCACTTTTTCGAAATACCCTTCGACCGTCTCCCCTTCCGGCACGGCGAACCGCGGCAGGTGATTCTCCGAGAGGCCCAGGTCGAAGTCGCAGCGCTCGGCGATCCGCAGCGTGTTCTCCACCGCCTCGGGGAGATCGCCGAACACCGCCAGCATCTCCTCGGGCGACTTGAAGTAATGCTCCTGCGTGTATTTCAGGCGCTCGGGGTCGTTCACCGTCTTGCCGGTCTGGATGCAGACGAGAACCTGGTGGGAGAAATGATCGTCGCGGCGCAGGAAGTGGCAGTCGTTGGTGCCGACTCGCGGAATCTCCAACCGCCGGGCGATTTCGGCGAGTCCGTCATTGACCTTCTTTTCCTCCGGGATCCCCTGGTCCTGCACCTCCAGGAAGAAGTTCCCCGCACCGAAGATGTCCCGGTAGGCGGCGGCCGCTTTCTCCGCGCCCGCTGCGTCGTCCCGCAGGAGCCGGCTCGCCACCTCGCCGCCGAGACAGGCCGACGTGCCGATGAGCCCTTCGGCGTGCTCGGCCAGAAGCTCCTTGTCGATCCGTGGCTTGTAGTAGAAACCGTCGAGGTAAGCCTTCGTCACCAGCTTCAACAGGTTGGCGTAGCCCTTCCGGTTCTCGACCAGGAGGATGAGGTGGTGGTAGGGCTTCTCACCTTCCCGCGACGAGGTCCGATCCAGACGGCTGCCCGGAGCGATGTAGGCTTCGCACCCCAGAATCGGCTTGATTCCCTTCTCCTTGCATTTCTCCACGAAGCGAATCGCCCCGAAGAGATTGCCGTGATCGGTGATCGCCACCGCGGGCATCTTGAAGGCGACCGCCTGATCGACCATCTCCTCGATCTTCTGGGCCCCGTCGAGCAGGGAGAACTGGGAATGATTGTGGAGGTGGACGAAGCTGCGGGGGGGCATCACGCTCCCTGTTCTGTCGGCCGGGACTCCGGCACGCTCCTTGGCTCACCGAGGCATGTCGGCGGTGGAATCCTACCAGAATCCGGAGCGTGGAGGCGCATCCTTTTCGGTGCAGCCTCTTGTTTCACTTCTTTCACTTCCATGGGAAACCGCCGAGGTTGGTGAGAGCGGAAGGAAAGGGGAGCGACCTAGGCCCCTTGGGCGGCCGGGGCGTTTGAAGGGCTGGTGGCAAGAAACCTCCCCCACCCCAGAAAAATGCCGAACGCAAGAAGAGCGATGAGTGTCTGCCATACGTAGACATGGAAGAATTCCAGCCGTTCTGGAAAGTATCGGGCGACGTAGAAGAGATTGACGAGCCGAATCAGGTTGAGGCCGAAGACCCCTGCGGTTGACAATCCAACCCCCATCAGGCGCCGCCCCCAAGATGCCGGAAAGGCGAGAATGGCCACTATGCAGAGTATCAGAGCATGGACCCCATTGCACCCGGGCTTCACGGATAGGCCTCCTGTCCCGACATCGACGAAGGATCCCACGGCCTGAAACTCTTCTCCGCCCCAACCCGCCATGGCAACAGCCCACCGGGCGTTCAGCATTGTCCAAGGCCCGACGAACCGATTCTTGACGGGAGGAAGGAGAAGAAGCAGATTCCCCACCAGGAGATATGAGGCGAACAGTAGGACGAACCGCCGCACTTTTTCCTCACTCTTCCCAAGATTGAAAAGCCCACATTACTTACTCTAATACTTCACCATCCCTGCGCTTGCAAGTCCATTCGATCC
>DASYRE010000014.1 GCA_036004685.1 Candidatus Polarisedimenticolia bacterium
TGCGCGATTTGCTCCTCGAGCGGTTGATCGGTGAAGGTCGTCATGCCGTGCGCGCCTTCATCCAGATACCCCGCAGGGTACCGTCCACGGCCTTCCACTGCTGGCGCTGGGCTGCGAGCTGCGCCCGGCCTTCTTTCGTGATCCGGTAGTACTTGCGCCTGCGGCCATTCTCGGCCGCGGACCACTTCGCCGCGACATAACCTTGGCGCTCAAGCCGGTGCAGCACGGGATAAAGCATGCCGTCGGTCCACTGTAGGCGCCCGCCTGACAACTCGGCCACTCGCTTGATGATGGCGTAGCCGTAACTGTCGCCTTCGGCAAGGATGGCGAGCACGAGCGGCGTGGCGGAAGCAGCAACTAGGTCCTTATTCACGTCCATACGTAGAAGTAATATACATTGTGGTTCTATGTATGTCAAGCCTCAGGCAAAGAACCTCGATTGAGGGAAGCAGGTCGGCAGGTAGTTGGTTGGACAACCATGCTGCAGTGGAGCCGACAGCGCCAGCGCGATCTCCAGCTCCAGGAGCTCGCATGCGCAGAAGGATGCCAACAAGGAGGAGAAAAAAGATCGGCCCTGCTACGCCAAGTCTAGGCCGATCCCTGGGCCGGGCCCGGCACGATGGGGTGAGAGTCGTTCTGGGACTGCAGCACGAACGGATTCATCTGCGCGGCTGAGACTTCGACGCCAAATAAGGTGGATGACCTGCGCGAACCAGGAGGTGGGCCAAAGTGCAGTTAGGAATCTATAATCGGCTGAGGCCGTCGTAGGAACCTGGACTTCACCGACCGGGAAGGCCGGAGGGTTTTCACTCCAATGAAAAACGAAGACGACGATATCCGGAATGTCGATCCTGGCGCTCTCTCAACCGATTTCGTCTTCGACACCGAGGCCGAGGTCGCTTGTCCCTACTGCGGCGAAAGAGTCTTGTTAGGCCTGGATCCGGGCGGCGGTACGACGCAGGAGTACGTGGAAGATTGCCAAGTCTGCTGCCGGCCTTGGCGCGTTCGGGTGAGCTACGGCGAGACTGGGGCTGCCGAGGTGCGGGTCGAACAGGCGCAGTGACCTGCCAGCAACAAAATCTACGGACCTTACCCCCCACTTCTTGTTGATTCGGCACGTGAGAGTCCTGCCCCGGTAAATGTCGTCTTGGCCGAGTGTACCTACTATGGCCAAGATGAGAGGCATGCAAAAGAATCGATGATCCGGCATGAGCCGACGACCGAAGAACGGCGATATCAACCGCCAGATCGGGGAATCGGTTCACGGGAACGGGCAGCGGGACGAGAGTATTTGACTCGCCGAGGTTGTGGGCGGGATAGCCGGGCGGTCGCGCGCGTCCGGGACTGAGGCGTTCGGGTCGGGCCGGGATCACAAGCGATCGACGGCGAAGGTTCGCTCCCCGGCCGAGGGATCGTCCCTCAGATTGAAATGGATCACTCCCATGTCGCGGCCGTCTTCGAGCTCGATTTCCACGCGCCACCGGCCGGGCCGGTAGTTCTTCTTGGTCGCAAAGGCGCGAAAGCCCTCGCCCCGGCCGCCGGTGACGGTGAGCGGCGTCCGCCCCTGTTCCAGCCACTTGCCGTTCGGCCCCTCGAGCCACCAGTGCATGAAGACGACGTCTCGGAACCTGTTGGGCGCGAAGATGCGCGCGAAACAGTAAACGAGGTCACCCGGCCGGGCCGCGAAGTCCTGGTCGCCGTGGTGCCACACCTTCCACCACGGGCGCAGATGCTTGAGCTGGTAGGTCCTGCCCGCCGGTGCGCGTCCGGCGAGGGTCGCCGCCTGTGACGGTGCGGCCTCGGCCGCGCGGCCCGGCGGGACGATCTCGTGGTAGATGCCGATGTACTGTACCGACAGCGGGACGGGCGGGATGGCTCCCGCGAAGTAGGCCACGACTAGGAGCGCCTGCATTCCGACAGCGGGGGCCGCCACTCTCCGCAACACCGATCTCGAGTCACCGGTCCAGCGGATCAGCAGTCGCACCAGCCAGGTGCCGGCCGCGCAGGAGAGGGCCACCGACGCCACGAACAGCCACTTGCTGAGGAAGCCCGAAAGGATCGGCAGGAGCAGGGCGCAATAGGAGGTTGCGCAGAGGCTGAGCAGCGCGAAACGGATGATCGGTCCGCGCTTGCGAAAACCGGGCAGCTCGTTGGCGACGAGCAGGGCGCAAATGAACGACAGGAAGAGGAGGGACGATATCTCGGAGGTGCTCTTGAGATAGAAGAGCGTGAATGAGCTCAACAGACTGCCGAAGAGAAAGTGGATGACGTCCTCGGAGAAGCGCCACGCCTTCTCCAGCATGGGCGGTGGAGAGGCGACTCCCGCCCGGTAGCGCTCATCCAGAAGCATCAGCCATGCCAGCACGACGAGATACAGCCCCTGCTGGACGAGCGTGAAGAGGTCATCGATGCGGGAGAGCGTGAGGATGTCGAAGAGGAAGCCGGCGGCGAAGAAGAGGGCGATCTCCGCCTTGGCGTGCCGCTCGCGGAAAGACTGCAGCCGCTGGTAGCGCTCGTTCAGTCTCGATTTGATTATCGCCATCGGGGGGCCGCCTCTCCGCGGACGACATCTGCCGCCGGCTCCGGCGCCGGGAACGGCTGGGCCCGGGGCGCGTCGTCCGGTAATCGGCCCCTACGGGCCACAATTTAATGCCGGAATCACCCCGGATCCAGGTTGACGGACGAGCCGGTACCTCTTCAGCCGCATGGAAGGCCGGCATGACGGCGGAACACGATCCCAAGCTGGAAGGAGCGCTGAGGCCCTAGAACGTGGCGCAACGGAAGGATAAGCTGGATTTCAGGGTCCGATAGGAAATGTTTGAATCACAGGGTCTTGAGCAGCGTGGACTGGGAAGGATGCGCAGGGCTCCCGGGTTCGCCTCTTGTCTCGCTGCAAGTCCAAGTCTATACTTCCGGCGCCAACAGTTTCTCAACAACCTGGACGGCGGCCGGTAACGCGCTGCCGAATCCATCTTCCCCCCCGGAGGTGCTCATGCGGAGAAACCACTGGATCGGCCTCCTGACCGTGGCGTGCTTTGCCGCGTTCATCGGAAGCCTCGCCCTGGCCGGCGGACACGGCTGCACGATGAAGGCGGAGGATTGCGCCAAGGAGATGACGACCTACTTCAAGACCCACGGCTGGCTCGGCGTCGAGAAGGACCACAACGAGGACGGGACGTTGACGGTGACGAAGATCGCTCCGGGAGGACCCGCGGAGAAGGCAGGGTTCCAGGTGGGCGATCGGATCGTCTCGATCAACGGCGTGGCCCTCCCCTCGGGCAATGAAGAAAAGCTGAAGGCCCTGAAGGAGGGGATGAAGATCGGGGACACCGTGACCTACGAGGTCAGCCGGAACGGCCAGAACGTCACGCTGCAGGCCGGCCTCACGAAGATCCCCGACGATGCGCTGGCCGCGATGATCGAAAAGCACCAGAAGGAGGAGCACCAAGTCGCGCGAAAGTAGCCGAGACGCGCAAGGATCCGCGAGACGGCCGGGAGAGTTTTCCCCGGCCGTTCGTGTATTGCTCAATGAAGCGGGTCCGGCATACGTTGGTGACTTCACCCCCCTGAGCATGAGAGGCGGTCGAATCCAGGGTCTTGAACCAAGCGATGAGCGGAAAGGAGGGACTGCATGACCAAGATGCGCGGATTCCTCGGATTGCTGGCGGTCATGGCGATAGTGGGAGCCATCGGTGCGGCAGGTATCACGAGGGCCGCCGACCGAACCCAGGAAGCAAAGGCAGCCATTGAAAAGGTGAATGTCGCCTTCACCCGGGCGTTCGAGCGCGGCGACGCGGCAGCCCTCGCGGAGATGTACACGGTCGATGCCATCGTGTTCCCGCCAGACAAGGAAATGATCAAGGGTCGTGACGCAATCGGGGAGTTTTGGAAAGCGACACGGGATGGCGGGGTCACCAGCGCAACGCTGACGACGCTCGACGTTGGCAGAAGCGGTGATCTTGCTTATGAGGTCGGGACCGCTTCTCTGACGATCCAATCCACCGGCAGGGAGCCGACTACGGCCAACGCCAAGTACGTGGTGGTGTGGAAGCGAGCTGCGGGTTCATGGAAGCTGCATCGTGACATCTGGAACGGTCTTCCAGAACCAAAGTGACCGGCCGCCATTCTCGAAATCAGCTGAAGGAGGCCATCTCCTGAACCCGGGCGCGCGTGGGCGCGCCCGTCTCCGGTTAGAAGGAGCCTGACGGAGAGCTCACGAGCGATATCCTAAAAGCTTCGTCGCATTGGCGGTCTGATCCAGGCAGGTCCGCAGCTTCCCAGCAAAACCTCCTATGCCGCGCCCGAGTCGTTCAGGAGTGATCCCGTTTTGCGATCCTCGAGTTGGTGTATCCTGCTGCTCCGACGCGAAGGCCGCCAGGACGAGAAGAGGTGTCGAGGACCACGATGAACCGTGTAGGTCCTAGCCCGCGGGTGATGGCGATCCTGCTGTGCTGTCTGAGCACGGCCTGCGGCATACCGTCGATGGATCCTTCGCTGCCCGTCTACACCTTCGAGCAGACCGATTCGAGCCATCCCGGGCACCGGCGGAGCACGGTCTCGACAGCGGGCGCGTCGTATGTGAACGACTTCGAGGAACAGTCGCTGCAGCTGAGCGAAACCGATCCGAAAAAGGTCGTCGGCCGCAGTCAATACGGCAACGGTAAAATCTGCGCGATCGCCGGCCAGGATCCATCGGCTTATCTGGCGGTGGACGTCGGCTCCGAGATGCCCGCCTATGAGGTGTTCCGGAACATCAAGCATCCGGCGTTCGACTGGCGGCGCGCCGTGTTCCAGAGAATGCGACTGGCGATGCCGGAGGGGCCTGCGGCCAACAAAGAGACGACCGATCCGGCGCTGATTGACGACGTCGTGCGCACCTTGCGCGATGGCGCGCCGGCGAGCCCCTCGCCAACACCGCCGGCGGTAACCGCCACCGCCAGCCCGGTCGGGGTGTACGGAGTCCTGTTGTTCAGCGACCAGCTCCCGGGGCTGATCTTTCGCCCCTCGTGTTACCTCGAGAAGACCGGGCAGGTCTATCTGGCGGATAGCCTGGTGCTGACGTTCACACGAACGGAGCAATCGGTTCAGGCCGAGTGGATCCCCGCCAGCCCGCTGTTCGCCCGATGGGTGCAAACTCCCTGATTTCCCGCCTGGTCGCGTTTTCAAGCGCCATACGAACATCACTATACATGCCCTCGCAACCAGCTCCTCCTCTAGCCTGGCTGCGCTCCGCGTCCTGCGCAGCGCGCTGATCGCGGTATTGAGCGCCACGCGGTGCTTCTCCAAAGCTGATAGACGGTTTCCTGAAAAAGGTCCTCGCGTCCTCCGGACTGTCGGCGTACATCCGGCACGCCCGCCGGAGGAAGAGCTGGTGTCGATTCAAGAGCTCCAAGAATTCTTGATCCGCGTCCTTCCTGCTTCATACCCTCTCGATCCGTCTGATTAGTCGGCGCTCAAGCGGAAAACTTACACCCGCGCCCAGTTTTTCGTGGTTTCCCATGAATACGGACCATTCGGGTGACTGTCGGACAGTGACTCACGTGGTGCAACCGGAGAACAGGTCGGGAACGGTCGGAATGCGTCATTTGACTCCAGCGCGAGTCGGGGGTAGGTTGCGGTTGGCGTGACTTGGGCCGGATCGTCCGGCCCAGGGTTCGAGCCCCCCGAATAAAGGAGATCAACATGAACGAGAAGAAAGAAGAGACCCCTCTCCCGCTCGACTTGGAGATCGAGGAGATCGAGAAGCGCGAGAAGGCCGGGGGAACGTGCACGTCGTCCACCACCTCCAGGCATTGCACCTGCATGTGCATCGCGCCCACGACGACCGCTCGCAGCTTCTAACGTCTCATCTCGCGCGTCCGGCGCCGAGAGACGCAAAACGCTTCTCTCAGCGCCGGACGCCGTCCCGCCATCGAGATGCCTGCTGAGCGTCGGTTCGTCCTCCTCCACGCGCCTCCAGGAGGTCGCGCGGTCCCTCTGAGAACCGGCGCCTTTTGCTTGGCTCTCCCTTCTTGCCTCCCCCCCCGCGCTTCCGGCGCGACGAGCGACCCTTGAATTCGCACCCAGCGCTGATCCTTTCCATCCCCGCGCCAAAGGATCGGCAGGACGCGATCCTGCGCGAGACGATTGCGCCCCTCCTGCGCGAGTTCGCCTCCTCGTCCCAGCTCGATGCGGCGTACTTCGAAAGGTTCAACAAGCCCGATTGGGGCATCCGCTTCCTTCTCTTGGGCGCGCCGGCCTGGGTCGAGAAGGAGGCGCGCCCTCTTCTCCTGCGCCGGGTCGTGGACGCGGTGGAGGGTTCCGCGTTCGTCGCTGAGGATCCTGAGGACAAGTGGGTCGGGGGAGTGCGCGAGCGGCAGCACCTCAAAAGGATTCACCACCTGGACTCCCTGGCATGCCTCGAGAGGATCGAGATCGAAGTCCGCGGGTCCCGGGCGGGAACTCGCGCCCAGTTCAGCCTCCTCCTCGTCGAGAGGCTTCTGGATCTCTTCGGACTCACCGGCGCCACGAGGCTGGCCTTCTACCGACGTGGCTTCCAGTGGGAGCAGGACCTCGGGCGCTGGGACGGCGAAGTGTTCGCCGCCTTGGAGAAGAAGTACGAATCCCAGAAGGAAGTCTTGCGATCCACGCTCGAGTGCCAGGCCGACGAAGCGCACGCGGAGGCGTGGGGAGGCGCTGACTCATCCGGCATCGCCCTGCGATTCCTCGACGCCGCGCGCGAGCCGGTGACCTCGATCCTCGCCGCCCACGCCGCCTCGAGCCTCGAGAGGAGTCTTCTGGACCTCGCCGTCTTCGCGGCCCACGCGCATTCGAACCGCTTGGGCATTCACGCGACGCAGGAGGCGACCCTCCGCTACCTCGCCTGGCGCGCCCGGGCGGGAAGATGGGGAGGCGGGTCGTGAGCCGCACGGCGCTCCTTCGAATCGCGAGCCTTCCGTTCGATTCGCTCGCCGCGCTCCACGGAGGACCCTTGCTTCAGGATCTGGAGGCGCTGCTCGGCGCCGAGAGCATGCTGTCCGGGGAGGCGCGCTCTCTCGCCGATTTTCTCCATGCCGCGGCAGGCGAATCCACCGACGATCCGGAGCGCGCCAAGGGGCGCTTCGCCGTGCTGCGCCTCCGGAGGGACGCGCACAACGGCCGCAGGCTGCGGGGCGGCGACATGGAACAGGGACGAGCCCTTCTGGGCGCCGGCGCTCGCGACCGACTCGCGCGATACGAAATGTGGCTGGAGCGGCGAGACAAGGCGCGGGAGACTTACGAAGCTTCCTTCGGGGAGGCGCTTGGGCGTGGCCGCCTTGAGCTGCTGCGGATCACCTCCGACCCTCTCGTGGAGCACGGAATCTATCTGGCGAGCGGCTCCCTCCTTCCGAAGCTCCGCCGGCTGGCCCAGGCCGATCCCTCCCGCTTGTCGCACGATGAACGGCACACCGCCGCCAAGCTGGCGGCCTACGTCACGCGCATGGCCGCCAAGACGAGCCCCAACGGCCTGTTCTGCTCGGTCGCTCTGGCGCGGTTCGAGGGCCGCTCGACCTCCATCGAGGGCCTCCCGGGTATTTCCCACGTGGACGTGCTCCTGAGTCTCGCCGAAGCGCGCAAGGTGTCAGCCTGCCTGGCCGCCGATCCCGCGGTCGAGCCCGCCATCCTTCCCCGGCCCAACCCGACGCTGCGGGAGAAGGACGGTTCATGGACCTTCTGGAAGCCCGCTTCGCCGAGGAATCCGACCGACGAGGAGATCCTTTCGCGGGTCAAGGATCAGCCGGTCCTCCGTCTGTTCCTCGAGGAGGCCCGCGGCGGCATCCATACCCCTGCCGGGCTGCTCCGCGCCGTGGCGGCGCGAGGCGGGCGCGACAGCGAGGAACTCCGTCCCTTCTACCGGACCCTCGTCGAGCGCGGGATCCTGATCGCCGAGATCGAGATCCCCTACTCCTCCCGCCGGAGGCTCCGCGAGCTGGCCGCCAGCGCCCGCCAGGCGGGCGCCCACGCCGGCTGGATCGAGCGCGTCGAGCGGATCGAGGACGCCGTGGACGAAATCCCGCGCCTCGCCTGGGTCGCGCGGCGGGAGGCGATGGAGCGGATTGTCAAAGAAGTGGGAGCTCTTCCGCGGAACCGGCCCTTCAAGGCGGACGAGCTTTTTCGGGTGGACTCGGCCTCCTCGCTGGCGATCCGGCTCCCCGAGCGCATCATCGAGGACCTTCGCGGGCCGCTGCGCGTCTTCGTGAGACTCCTGGCGGGCAACTACCCTGAGGCGCTCCAGCACCGGAGCCTCGTCTCCCGCTTCCTGAAGAATCACCCGGCCGACACCGACGTGGAGTTTCTCGAGCTGTACGGCGGCTTCGCCGAGAAGGACGAGCCCCTCGTGCGGCCTGCGGAGTTCTCCGGCCCGGGGACCGAGGCCTCGGTCGGAGAAGGGGAGTCAGAGACCCTCTCGGCGAAACGGCGCACGTGGGAGTGGTTCGTGCGGATGGCGGAGGAATCGGCCCCCGGCGCGACCGTGGAGCTGAGCGAGGCAACCCTGCGTTCGCTGGTCGGGGACTTTCCCGAGCCGCGCTGGGCCACCGGCGTCCTGTTCCAGATCGCCGCGCGGTCCCCCGGCGACCTGGACGAGGGCCGCTACGAACTGGCACTCAACGGGCTGTTCAACGGGATCGGCCTCGCTCTCGCCCGCTTCGCGCACCTTCTCGGCGGCGGGCGCGCGGGAGCGGACAACCCGGTCGTCGCAGAGCTGCGCCGCGCGTGGTCCACAATGGAGCGCCCCGGAACCCTTCTCGCCGAGCTGACCTTCAACCACGAGGCGCGGACCGCGAACGCCGGGCTCCGGCCCGTCCTGTTCACGCACGAGATCGAGCTTCCCGGAGACAAGACCTCGCCGGGCGTCCAGGCGATCCCGCTCACCGATCTCGTGATTCGCTACGACACGGCCGCGGACCGGCTCGTCCTGCGCTCCGTGTCGCGAGGGGTCGAGGTGATCCCCGTCCTGAGCAGCGGCGTCAGCCCGTCCGGTATCGTCTCCGAGCTGGTTCACCTCGGGCGCCAAGGCTGGCAGACGGTCGGCTACGTTCCCGGCTTCCACGCTCCCCAGGTGTCTCGCTGGCCGCGGTACGTCTGCGGGAAGCTGGTCCTTTTTCGCGCCCGTTGGACGTTCCGGGCAGGTGAAGTCCCGCCTCTCGCCCGCGGCAAAGTGCTCCTGTCCGACGCCGAGTTCTTTTTCGAGACGGCAGGTTGGCGCGCGCGCCACGGCCTTCCTCGGCATGTCTTCGCGCACACGGCGGCCGAGCCCAAGCCGTTCTACGTAGACCTCGAATCCCCCCTCAGCGTGGATCTCCTAAGGCGCGCCCTGGCGAGCGTCCCCGGCGGGAGCGAGGTGGTCCTCTTCGTGACCGAGATGCTGCCCGGACCGGACCACCTTTGGGTCCGAGACGAGCGCGGCGGCTACGCCACGGAGTTTCTGATCCAGCTCGAGGGGGGCTCGAGCTCAGCATGAGCTCGCCAGAGTCTCAGCCGGAAAGCTCCGCCTACGCATCCTCGATGACGCGATACGATCGCTTGACAGAACGGGAGAATTTGCGTATGGAAGGTGGCGGGAATCCAATCCTTCATTTCAGGAGGGCGCTTCTATGCATCACCGTCGAGTCTGGATGATCCGTTTGTCAATCTTGACGCTGGTCGCGGCCGCGGGCCTGGCGATCATGGTCCAGCAGGGCCTCGCGGGGGAATCGGCAGGAAAGGCCTCGTCCAGCGCAACCATGGCGCGGGCGGAGACGAGCGGCCCCGCCGGCGAATTCACGACGGGCGCGGCGACCGACGCTCCGACGCCTCAAGAGCCCGCGCAGGCTAGCACTTCGACGGCCGCCTGCAAGAGGGCACCTCAGTGCTCGGTCGACTCCGATTGTGACGTGGTGTGCGGCCCAGGGCTTGGAAAGTGCGTTCACAGCAGCTGCCCCACCCGCATCTGCAAGTGCCATTGAGATCGATTCGCTGGAGCCTCGAAGTCAACGCTGTGCTCTGGACAAATTCTTGGTGCCTTTCATTCGCCGATACGGCGGAGACGAAGTAGTTAGAAGCAGTGACCGACCCGTGTAATAAGTTGTTGCGCTGCGGTTGAAGTCAAATTCAACCCAGGCGTAAGTAACCAGAGGAAACGGGTCGGTCGCTTTTTGTTCCTGCCCTGAATCTATCTCAGGAGCCGACAATTCTCAGGTGAAATGGATTGGACCTCCTCCCTGCACGGAGGTTTCGGAGCAATTCTTATTTGCATCCCCGCGAGGTTGCGACCAGTCGCGATTCCTCCCTCGGCTCAACTCCGTCCCATGCCGAGCGGATGAATCGAAGTAGTCCTCTCCTGTACGCCGGCGAGATCGAGCGCGCCACGAGACAGGTCATCAGCGCCCGATTCTAAATCCTGGGCTTAATCCTTGCCTTGGTGGTTGCAGGGGCAGGGCAGGCGCGAAATGGGATGGGGGCTGGGCGAGTTCTCAACTCACTCCCGTGTCGTCGTTGGGACGATGCTCTTTCCGGCCCGCCTGCGCCCCGGCGTGCGGCTTCCGGACCGTGGCTCTGCACCAGCCCCGCAGCACTTGGGCGACGACGCGTACCGCCGGCTCGCGGACGATATCGTAGTGGTCGGCCGCCACGTCATGCACATCGACGCCTGCCTTGGCGAAGTCACGCCATCCGTGCGCCGGATCCCCGAGTGCGGCTCCGAGTCCCGTGGCGCGCAAGAGACACACCCTACCCGGATACCGGCCCGGCGTGTAGCACCGCAGGGCCTGGACGTGGCCTCGAACGATCCTCTCAATCCGCTTCAGCAGAGACCGGTCCAGGATCTCGACCTGCGCCTGTCCCATCTCGGCCATCACCATCGAAGTGACGGCCTCTTCGTCCAGGTGTGGGAACCCGCCCCCAGGATCGGGAGCGCGGGAGTCGACGAGGGCCAGCAGGGCAGTCTTCTCCCCTATACGGGCCAGGCAGCTGGCCATCTCGAAGGCGACGACGCCGCCGAACGACCAACCTCCGAGCAGGTACGGGCCCTTGGGCTGGATACGACGAATACTCTCCAAGTACGCGCCGGCGAGCGCCTCCACGGTCACGCCATCCGGAAGGTCTGCCACGAGTCCGGGAGATTCCAGTGCGAAGAAGGGGCGCTCTCGCCCGAGCCGATGAGCAAGGGTCGCGTAACAGATTCCCATTCCGCCAACCGGATGCACAAAGAAGAGGGGTGTTCCGCTCCCGGAAGACTGGAGTCGGAGGACGGAGGCCCGCGAGGAGAACGCCTCCGGCGTGGAAAATGAAGGAGGTTCGATCGCTTCGGCCTCTTCAGGCCGGCGCAGAATCGAGGCGAGCCCTGCGAGAGTGTCGTCCCGAAAGAGCGCGGCGAGCGGCAGCCTGCGGCCGAGCTCCTTCTCGATGCGGCCTATGAGGTCGACCGCCAGCAAGGAGTGGCCTCCGAGCGCGAAGAAGCGGTCCTCGACGCCGATGAGATCCACGCCGAGAAGCTCGCGCCAGATTGCAGCGAGGCGATGCTCGACACCGTCGCGAGGAAGCGTCCGCCCGGTCTCGGATTCCCCTTCGGGGATCGGCATCGAGGCCAGAGACCTGCGGTCCGTCTTTCCGCTGGGAGTGCGCGGGAGCGCTTCGACTATGCGGAGGAGCCCCGGCACCATGGGATCGGGTAGGCACGCGCCGAGGAAGCGCTTCAGCTCCGCCGGCTCCAGAGGAGCCCTGTTGCGGGGCACAATGAACGCCGCAAGGCGGTTTCCCGAAGTATCCTTGCTTCGGACCACCACCGCCGCGGCCTCCACATCCGGGTGCCGGGCCAGCGCTGCCTCGATCTCCCCTGTCTCGATCCGGAACCCGCGGACTTTCACCTGCCCGTCCCGCCGTCCCAGGAATTGAAGGCTCCCGTCCGGAAGCCAACGTCCCATGTCGCCCGTGAGGTAGAGCCGTGCTTCGGGGGTCCGATCGAACGGGTCCGGGACAAACTTTTCGCTCGTGAGGTCCGGGCGGCGATAGTACCCGCAGGCCACGCCGGGGCCTCCTATTCCGATCTCCCCCGGCACGCCGGCGGGAGCGAGACGCATGCGTCGATCGACTACGTAGACCTTCGCGCCCGGGATCGGGCGCCCGATGGGAATGCTGGCGGCGCGACCGGCCGCGGTTGCCTCGAAGGCCGTGCACCAAACCGTGGTCTCGGTGGGGCCATATTCGTTGAACAGCCGCGCGTGGGGCACGAGCGCGCGGTGGCGCTCCGGTAGATGCGACGGGCAGGTCTCGCCCGCCACGATCACTGTGCGGAGGGAGCCGAGATCCCCAGGCAGCGCGTGCGCCAGCAGCGCGTCATAGAGGGCCGGGACGCTCAACCAATGTGTGACCCTGTGTCGGGCGACCAGGGCCCCGAGCCTCGGGGGATCGTAGACGGACCCCTTTTCCGGCAGCACCAGCGTGCCCCCTTCCGAGAGAGTCCAAAAGAGGCCGGCCACCGACGAGTCGAAAGCAAAGGACGGGAGGAGGAGGAAGACGTCGGGCGTCTCTCGGTAGAATTCCGGCCGGGCCAGGGTGGAGTAGAGGAGGTTGCGATGCGTCACCGCGACCCCCTTGGGCTGGCCACTGGATCCACTGGTATATATAAGGTAGGCGAGATCGCCGGGTCCGGCACCGCGAAGCCGCGACTCGCTCGGCTTCGCTTCCGCCCCAAGCCCGCTGCCTGAACAGGCGTCGGGCTGTCGCTCCTCATCCAGGAGCAACACCCTTCCGTCCCACTTCGGAAGCCGTTCCAAAAGGCTCGTTTGCGAAACCACCACCGCCGCCTGGGTGTCGGCCAGAGCGAAAGCGAGCCGCGCCGCAGGCCAGGACGGATCGAGGGGAACGTAGGCGCCTCCTGCCTTCAGGATGGCCAGGATTCCCACGACCATCTCTGGGGAGCGCTCGACACAGAGTCCGATCAGGGACGCCGGGCCGGCGATGCGCCCCCGAAGGCGGCGCGCCATCTCCCCGGCGCGCAGGTCCAGCTCGCGGTAGGTTAGCCGCTCGTCGCGAAACGCCACGGCCACGGCGTCGGGCCGCCGCCTCGCCTGATCTTCGATCCGCTCGTGGATCAGGCGGCCGGTTTCACCACGCTGGGTGGCTCGCGACGCCTCCAACGCCGCGCCGCTGCAGCGCATCTGCAGGTGCTCCTGCTCTTCCTGGGTCGCGAGCGGCAATTCCGAGAGCCGTCGCGCCGGATCCGCGACGATTTCCCTTAGCAGGCAATCGAGGTGGTCCGCCAATCGCCGGATGGTCACCGCGTCGAAGAGGTCGGTACTGTACTCCAGCATCCCCTCAAGCCGCCGGCCGTCGTCGGCTAGAGACAACGTGAGATCGAACTTCGAGGTTCCGGCCCCCACCTCGAGAAACTCCGCGCTCAGGCCGGCCAGCCCGGCGGCGGGCGCGGCGGTGTTCTGTAGGACCAGCATCACCTGGAAGAGAGGCTGGCGGCTCTGGTCCCGCTCCGGCTGTATCTCCTCGACGATCTTCTCGAACGGCACGTCCTGGTGGACGTAAGCGTCCAGGGTGCTCCGCCGTACCCTTGACAGCAGCTCGATGAAGCCCGGGTCGTCCGACAGGTCGCAGCGGATCACGAGAGTGTTGGCGAAGAAACCGATGAGCCCTTCGATCTCTACACGCCGGCGGCCCGCGATCGGGAAGCCGATACTGAGATCTTCCTGGCCGGAGTGCCGGTGGAGGAGGGTCTGGAATGCCGCTAGAAGAGTCATGAACAGGGTGGCCCCGTGCCTCCGGCCCAGATCTCGCAGCCTCCGGAGGAGGGCCGGATCCACCGCCACCTTCTCCCGGGCGCCGCGGTAGGTGGGCACCCTGGGACGAGGCCGGTCGACCGGGAGATCGAGGGGTGGAGCGCCGGCAAGCTCGCGCTTCCAGTAGGCGATCTGCGACGCCAGTCCCTCCGTGACCAGCCACTGTCTCTGCCAAGCGGCGAAGTCGGCATACTGGATCGGCAGGTCGGGCAGAGGCGAGGGCCTGCCTTCCCGGAAGGCAGCGTACAGGGCCGCCAATTCCCGCAGGAAAATCTCGGTGGACCAGCCGTCGGAGACAATATGGTGGAAGCTCAGCAGCAGGACATGATCCTGCTCACCGAGCTTCAACAAGGACGCGCGCCGCAGCGGACCTCGGGCAAGGTCGAAGGGCTCGCAGGCCGCCTCCGCGGCTCGCCGTTGCGCCGCCTCTTCCCGCTCCGCGTGCGGCAGGGCGCTCAAATCGATGATCGACATCTCCTGGCCATGCCACCCTCCCGCAGAGTCGCCCGAATCCAACTTCTCGTCCGGCGTGCCTGTCCTCCGTGCCGGCGCCTGGATGACCTGCACCGGCAGGCCGTCCACTATGGGGAAGGTGGTCCGAAGCGACTCGTGCCGTTCCACGATCGCCTCCAGCGCTTGCCGGAGCGCCTGAACGTCCAGCGGCCCTTCCAGCCGCAGCGCGGCCGGAATGTTGTAAGAGGGGTTGCCGGGTTCTAGCCGGTCGAGGAACCAGAGCCGCTGCTGCGCGAAGGACAAGGGCAGAGGCTGCTCCCGGGGAACGGGGTGGATCGGCAGCACGGCTGCGCCTCGGCCCGCTCCCAGGGCCGCTTCCAAGCGCTCCGCCAGATCGGCGAGGATTGGTGCTTCGAAAACCGCCCTCACCGAGAGATCCACTTCCGCTCCCGCCCGCAGGCGGGCAACGATTCGAGTGGCGAGGATGGAATCGCCGCCGAGGTCGAAGAAGTTGTCATCGAGTCCGGCGCGCTCGATCCCCAGCACCTCCTGCCAGATCTCGGCGAGCAGCTGCTGCAGCGGCGTGAGCGGAGCCGCGTAGGCCACGTCCAGATCCGGCCGGC
>DASYRE010000015.1 GCA_036004685.1 Candidatus Polarisedimenticolia bacterium
GACCGTCACTCGCAATTGCCTGAGCTACCTAAAGGCAGAGGCTCTTATCCGCTTCTTGTCGTCAATGACTCCGACTGGATCAAATCATTCTCGGATCTCCGGCTAAACATTCACGGAGAGATCCCGGTCCACTATCAATTCATTACCATGAGCTACTACGTGGACGTGCTGTCATATCTCACCCCCAGCTCCGAGTGGTTGCCATCGGATGCATGGGAGGTGTTGTTTGGCAAGATCGCGCCCTAACAATTCATTCAAGCCGAAGCCGCTTCGCGGCTCGGCTTAATTCAGGCGTTATGCGCGGTCGGGCATTTTGCTCAGATGGTCTATCGCCAAAGCCTGATTGCAGCTGCAGCTATCTCGCAGTCGTCTACAGCTCGCTTCGGCAAGCCTTACGTTGCGCCGCCCGCACCATGAAGATTCTTGCCCCGTGGAGACGGCGCCCTGCTTCGGGTGGCAAACAGCTCGCCGCCGGTTGCTCCCGGCTTTCTTCTAGTGATTCCCGTATCCCGATTCTCCTCGGCTAAGATCTCTTCAGCCGCAGCACTTCACCGGTTGTCCGGGGCTGCATAACAATTCATTCAAGCCGAAGCCGCTTCGCGGCTCGGCTTAATTCAGGCGTTATGCCGACGCTCGCGCGGGGTGGATCGTGAGGTTCTTGCGACTCGGCTCCTCTCTTTCTTCGCTCGGAGGCGGAGGCTGATGCGCGTATCGGTGGTTGGCACTGTTCACGAGGAACAGGGCCTCGCAAATGTCTCAGAGCTGCACGTAATCCTCGAGCGCATTCGGCCAGAGGTCATCTTTTTAGAGATACCTTCGGCAGCTTTCGACGACTTTCTCGACGGCACCCGCAGCAACCTCGAGTCCATCGCAACACGACGATATCGGGACACCCATAACGTCGTGCTTGTCCCAGTGGACCTGCCTACACCGGGGGAAGAGTTCTTCCGAAACTTTGAGTACTTGCGCGAGAGAGTCAGGAATGCGAGCACTGACTATCGACGGTTGATTGGCTGGGACAACCACTACATCAGTGATTATGGCTTTGCCTATCTCAATGGCCAGCGGTGCAGCGAGCTTTGGTCCGAAATCTATGCAGCGATGCAGGCGGCGATTGAACAGCTCGAAGACCACAAGCTCATCGAAATCTTCGACTCTTGGAAACACACCAATGAGCTTCGTGATAGGGCAATGCTGAAGAACATAGAAGACTATTGCACCCTCAATCCTCCCGAAAACGGTGTGTTTCTTGTTGGCGCAGCACATAGGCGGTCCCTAGCCAACAAGTCGCGAGAAGGGCGCGGAGTTGGCTCACTCAGAATCGAGTGGGACTTTTCTGGGTTTCTCGATGTGGTCAAAGAAGGAAGTGTCTAAAACTTCGGGCCGCCAGCCTTACCCCGGAGCGGCGGAGTGAGATCGCAAGGGGGGCGGCGAGAGCACGGTGGCGCAAACGGAAGGAGCCCGGGAAGGGCAAGGGGAGGAAGGCATGAAGCAGAGAAGTCCGACAAGTGCGTGGGTCGAGGGAAAGGAGGGATGAAATGGCAATCTTCAAGAAACACCACAAGCGAACCGGAGTGGAGTTCTATTACATTCGCTTCCACGCCGGGGGAGGGAAGTGGAAGAAGGAGAGGGCCGGGACCACGCTCGATCAGGCGAAGAAGCTCCTCAAGAAGCGGTGTGGTGAGGTGGTCGCCGGCACCTACGTTGACGCCCGGGAAGTCGTCCCAGACCGCAGCGCCGGTCTGGCTCCGGCCCATCATCACCCTCGGGGTGCTTACGGGGATGCGCTTAAAGGAGCTACTCATGCTTCGTTGGGGGGACTGGGATCGGGAAAAGGGGCAGCTCTTCGTTTCAGAAGAGAACAAGACGGGGCGGCCCCGGACGATTCCGCTCAGCGCGGAGGCGACCGAGGTGTTTCAGCGGCAGGTGCGTCGGATCAAGGCCACTCATGTCTTCGTCAACCGGCAGGGGAAGCCCTACCTCTCCCGGGACGCCCGGCAGTTCATCGGCCGGCGGACGAAGCGGGCGATGGTGGACGCCGGAATCCAGGGCGCGAGTTTCCACACCCTCCGGCATACCGCGGGCAGTTGGATGGCCCAGGCCGGAGACTCGGAGGTGAAGATCGCCAAGATTCTCGGCCATGCCTCCACGCGGACCACGGAGCGGTACACCCATTTGGAGACCGAACACCTCCGCGGCACCGTGGATCGGCTCGGTCAGGTTCTCCGTCCGACTGTCCCCCAGACTGTCCCACCTTCGCAATCCTCAGAAGCGGCCCCCGCCTCGGCAGCCGCAAGTGCTGAACCTGCTATACTTCAAGGCGTGCGCCCGTAGCTCAGCTGGATAGAGCGCCGGCCTTCGAAGCCGTAGGTCGCAGGTTCGAGCCCTGCCGGGCGTACCACTTCTTCTTCCGGGACGATCGCGTGAGCTTCGACCCCATCGTGGAAGCCATCCGCGCCGCGCTGCGCGCCGTCGACCGCGACCCGCGGTCCGTCCCCGCCTACCTCGACCTCCTCCAGGCCTACCAGAACTGCGCCGACAAGGAGAACGAGCCGGAGCTGCTGGAACAGGCCGGCTACGTCATCCGCGACGTGAAGCAGCTTCCTCTCTCGGAAGAGGAGAAGCGGCGCCTCGCCGATCTCGAATCCCAGATCGCGGCGACCAAGGCCCGCCTCGAAGCGATCCAATCCCAGGCTTGAGCGGCGGAGATTTCAGCGAAGGGGAGCGCCGGCGCCCTCTTCGAGCGTCACGACTCGGTCCGTCGCGAGGTCGCGAAAGGATTCCTTCAGGCCGGAAGGCCAGCGAATCTTCAGGGTCACCGGCGACGCATCGCCTCCCAGCCCGAAGTGGACGATTCCTTCGGAGGCGCTTTCGTAGGATGAGCCGCCGCGGCGCTCCTGCGCGAAGGTCTTCCCGCCGGACGTGAGATCGAGCCAGGTGCCGATGCCGTCCCGGTTGCTCCGCGTCCCCCGGAGCCTCACGCCGAGCCAGTGATTCGTGCCGGCGCTGTCGTTGCGAAGCAGGCGCGCGCGGCCTCCGTTCCGGCTCAGCGCGACGTCGAGCCGGCCGTCCCGGTCGTAGTCCAGGATCGCGACGCCGCGTCCCACGTCCGCGGAGCCGAAGAAGGCGCCCGCCGCCGCGCCCCGCTCCCGGAAGCGTCCACCTCCGACGTTGTCGAAGAGCAGATCCCGCTCCCGGTAGGTGATGGTGTCGCTGTATTGCTCGATGTCGTCCATGACGTGGCCGTTGGTGACGTAGAGGTCGGGATCGCCGTCGTTGTCGGCGTCGAGGAAATCGGTGCCGAATCCTACGAAAAGAAGGCTCGGCGCGCCCAGGCCGGCCCGGTTCGTCGCGACCGTGAAGGTCCCGTCGCCGTTGTTCCGGTACAGCTCGTTCGTCTCGTTGCTCAGGTTCGTGACGAAGAGATCCACCCGACCGTCGCCGTCGGCGTCCGCCGCGGCCAGCCCCATCCCGGCCTGCGGGCGCCCCTCCTCGCTGTAGCCGGTTCCGGAGAACAGCGTCACGTCCGAAAACGTCCCGTCGCCGTTGTTCCGGAACAGGAAGTTCCGGACCGAGTCGTTCGCGACGTAGAGATCGGGATCGCCATCCTGGTCGTAGTCGACCCAGATCGCCCCCAGGCCCTTCCCTTCGGTCGTCCAGATACCCGCTTCCCGGGTCACGTCGCGGAAGGTTCCGTCGCCGTTGTTGCGGTACAGGACGTCGGGCACGCCGTCGTAAGCGTCCGGATGGCAGTAGGAAACCAGCTTCCTCGCCACCTCGCCGCAGCGCTTGTGCTTGGCGAGCGTGAAATCGAGGTAGTTGGCCACGAACAGATCGAGCCGGCCGTCGCGATCGAAATCGGCGAACGCCGCCGACGTGCCCCACAGGGGATTGTCGACGCCCGCCTTCCGGCCGATCTCCGTGAACGTCCCGTCGCCGTTGTTGCGGTACAGCGCGTTGGGTCCGAAGTTCGTCACGTAGAGATCGGGGTCCCCGTCGTTGTCGACGTCGCCGACGGCGCAGCCCATTCCGTAACGCCTCTCGTTGCCGACGCCCGCCTTCGCCGTGACGTCGGTGAACGTTCCGTTGCCGTTGTTCCGGTAGAGCACGGCGTGGAGGAGCGGGTCGGCCGGCGCCTGGGGCAAGGGGGCCGACTGGACTTCGTAGAGGTCCGGCCACCCGTCGCCGTCGTAATCCAGCACGCAGACCCCCGCGCCCATCGTCTCGATCAGGTATTTCATGCCGCTGCCGCCGTGCCGGTGGAGAAACTGGATCCCGCTGGCGTCGGTGACGTCGGTGAAATGGATCTTCCCCGGAGGCTCGGCGTTCTTTTCCGCGCTCGGCTCGGAGCACCCGAAGAATCCACCAGCGAGCGGCGCCAGCAGCAGGACGGTCACGCAAGAGAGGCTCGGCATCGTCATGGCGAGACGGGAGATCGCGCTGAGAGCTGGGTCAGGCGGGCGCGCGCCACGGGGAGGGATGGATCGAGATCGAGCGCCCGCTGGAACGCTTCGATCGCCTCGCGCGGCTTGTCCAGCCGGAGGTAGGTGACTCCCAGCTCCTGCTGGAACGGAGCGTAATTCTGCAGCTGGCTTCGGTAAGCCAGAAGGGCTTCGAGCGCCTTCTCCGCTTTTCCCGCATGGAGGAGCTCCTGCGTCCGGGACTGGGCCGACTTGAAGAGACGCTTCTCGTCCAGGAACGTCTCCTGGCGCTTGGAGGCGCGCGCGAACTGCTCCAGGACGGCGTTCGCCTCCCTCGGCCGGTTCATCCGCGCGTAGCAATTCCCGAGATTGTGGAGGGCGCCGACGTTCTGGGGGTCGAGGTCCACCGCCTTGCGCAGCGCGGCCGAGGCCTCGGGAAGCCGGCCAAGGCGGAGCGCGGCGATTCCCAGCTCGGTCTGGATGCCGGCGTCGGCGGGAGTGAGCGTCGCCGCTTTGCGAAGCGGAGGGATGGCCTCTTCATAGCGCCCGAGACGATTCAGGACCAGGCCGAGGCTGAAAAGGGCTGTGGGATCTTCGGGCCTCTCCTTCGCCAATCTCACGAATTCCCGCTCCGACTCCTTCCAGGCGCCGAGCGTGATCAAGACGAGGCCGTAGGCCTGGCGGATTTGGGAGGCTCCGGGGTGGCGCTTCAAGAAGCGGAGATAATGCTCGCGCGCCGCCTCATTCCGGCCCATGCGGGCCAGCGTATCGCCCAGATCCAGCGCGATGTCGGGATCGTCGGGGGCGTAGGACATCGCCTGCCGGAGCGCTTCCTCTGTCCGGAAAACGTCGCCGCTCTGGAAAGCTTCCGAGGCCGCGGCGAGCGCCGCCAGGGTCTGCGGAGAGCGTTCGCTCGCGCCCGTGAGGCGAGGCTCGGGCGGATTCGATGCGCAACCCGCCAGCAGGGTCAGCAGGAGCGCCGGCAGAACAGGCCGCGCCGGGCAGCGCAGACCGGGGCTCATGACGGCGGGGGTTGGGGGGTCCAGCTCGAGTCGCCCTTGCGGATCCGGATCTTCTGGTCCGCAGGGGGAGGGGGGTAATCGACTTTCGTTCCGTCGGGCCATCGGATCGTCAGCTTTTCGGTGCGCAGGTTCTGTCCGAGGCCGTAATGCAGGACCGGCGGGTCGCTCGATCCGAACCCGCGCCCGTTGGTGACCTCCTGATACATCGTCAGCTTTCCGGCTTTCACCGTGACCCCGGCGCCGACGGCGAGGTGGTTCGGCCCCTCCTGCGAGAGGGCGATCTCGAGGAAATGGTTCTTCCGCGGCGTCTCGTTGAGGTAGAACGCGCTGTGCCAGAGGTCGCCGTGGTAGAAGCCGCCCACCTCCGCGAACATGTCGAGATCGCCGTCGCCGTCCCAGTCGATGAAGGTGATCCCGTGGCCCTTGCCGAGGTTGCCGACGCCGGCGGAATACGTCCGGTCGACGTACCTGCCGCCATCGCCGCGCATGTAGAGGATGTTCGGCTCGAGCCTCCGGATGTCCGGATTCCCCGTCCCGAAGTAAATGTCAGGGTAGCCGTCGTTGTTCACGTCGCCGACGTTGGCGGCCATCGTGCCGATCGGATAGACGAAGCCGGATTGCTCGCTGATGTCGGTGAACTTGAGATTGCCGTCATTGCGGTAGAGCTTGCTGAGGTCGTCGTCGGGAACCGGGACGTAATCGGAGCGATAGCCGTTCATGACGCGCTCGAACAGCGCCAGGCTCACCGTGAAGAGGTCGAGGTCGCCGTCGGCGTCCATGTCCGCGAAAATGGCCACGTAGCCGTTCTGGCGCCGGTTCCCGATCACGCCCGCTGCCTTGGCGATCTCCTCGAACTTCCCGTTCCCCAGGTTGTGATAGAGCTTGTTTGCCCGCATCCTGCCGTGGACGAAGATGTCGGGCCAGCCGTCCTGATCGATGTCCCCGACCGCCACGCCGATCGTTCCGCCCCGCGGCTCCTCCTTCATCCCCACCTGCTCCGTCACGTTCTCGAACGTCCCGTCCCCCTTGTTCCGGTAGAGATGGTTAATGTTCGGATCGAGCGTGACGCCGTTGGTCACGAGGATGTCGAGCCAGCCGTCGCGGTTGTAGTCGAACCACACGACGTTGAATCCGGACCCCGGCTCCGAGATCCCCACCTTGTCGATGACGTTCTCGAACGTCCCGTCTCCCTTGTTGTGGAGCAGGTAGTCGAACGTCGGGCCGTTCCAGCCGTTGCGCGCGATGTAGAGGTCGGGCCGGCCGTCGCCGTCGTAGTCTCCCCAGGTCGCCCCGAAGCCCGATTCCACCTTCCCCAGCCCCGCGGCGAGGGTCACGTCGCTGAAATGCTTCCCGTTGTTGTGGAAGAGCGAGCAGAAGGTGTCGCAGCCGCAAGCCACCAGGTCGAAGCGGCCGTCGCCGTCATAGTCGGCCCACGAGGCGGGGCCGGCGCCGGCGAACTTGTCGACCCCCAGCTGCGGGGCGATGTCGCGGAATTTCACCCCCGAGGGGAGATCCTTCCCCGTCTCTTCGGGCCTCAGGGGAAAGCGATATTTTGCCGGAAAGCCCGCCGGATAACCCCCCAGGCCTCGGCTTGCCTGGTACATGTCCCACAGCGACCGGATGTTGGGGGTGGTCTCGTAGGCTTCCTTGAACGCGGCAAGCGCCTCCTTGAACATCCCCTGCCGGTAGTAGCCGTGTCCCTTGATTCCGAGGGCCTGGACTTTTCGATCGATCGGCAGATCGGGGAAGCGGCTCAGGAGGAGGTCGACTTCGCGCACCGATTCGAGCCACGCGCCCGACTTCATGAAGACGTGCGACATCATGAAGTGGGCCGCGGCCGCCTGCTCGCTGTCGGCGGGGACCTGGTCGAGGACTTTCTCGATCTCGGCGCGGGCCGACTCCATGGTCCAGGCCGAATCCATCGACACCCGGCCCTGGTTGTTCGGCACGGTAAGCCGAATCTCTCCGATCGCCATCCAGGTCGCGTAACGCAATCGGATGTCGGAAAGGGTTGGATTGGCCTTGAGGATCTTCTGGAAGAGATCCATCGCGAGGTCGGGCTCGTAAACGCTGATGATCCGCTCTTTGACGATGTCCGCCAGCTCGAAGGCGGCCTGGAGGTCATTCGGATCGAGCTTAATGGCGGTCTTCAGCTCGGCGACCGCCTCGGTGGGAATGGCGTCTTCGCGCTTCGCCTTGGCGGCGAGGAGCCTGCCGAGCTGCGCGTGGGCTTTGGCGTCGGTCCGGTCGAGCGCGATGCTGCGCCGGAACTCGGCGATCGCCGCGTCGTCTTGCCCGATCCGCATCATCTCGGTCCCCCGGCGGAGGTGCTCTTCCACCTCGACGCGCGCCGCCCGGGTCGGAGTGACGCTGCTCGAGCCGGCCCCGGCACAGCTCGAGATCGCCAGGGCGACGGCCAGGGAGGCCAGAGCGGCCGCAGCCGGATTGCCCGATGGGATCTTGCTCATGCTACCTCCGTCGAGATGCGGCCGTCTTTCAGGTAGAGACGCCGGTCGGCCAGCGCCGCCAGCTCCAGGTTGTGAGTGGCGACCAGTGCCGCCAGCCCGCCTCGTCCGACCAGCTCCCTGAAGAGAGCGAAGATCTTCCGCCCGTTGTCGGAGTCGAGGTTCCCCGTCGGCTCGTCGGCCAGCAGGAGCGCGGGCCGGTGGACGAGTGCCCGGGCGATCGCCACCCGCTGCCGCTCGCCTCCCGAAAGCTCCGAGGGATAGCGATGGGATTTCCCGGCCAGCCCGACCTGCTCCAGGATCGCTCCCGGAGAAAAAGTCTCGGCGCCGGAGCGGTCGAAGGCGAGCGGCAATCCGACGTTCTCCATCGTGGTGAGCGTCGGAATCAGGAACGCCTCCTGGAAGACGAATCCGATCCGGCGCCTCCGGAAGTCGGTCAGCTCCCTCTCTCCCAGATCCTGCACTTCCGTCCCCAGAATCCGCACCGTCCCCGAGGTCGGGCGATCGAGGCACCCGAGAAGATTGAGCAAGGTCGTCTTCCCGGAGCCCGAGGCCCCGACCAGCGCCACCAGCTCCCCGGCGGAAATCGTCAAATCGACGCCGCCCAGAGCCGTCACTGTTTCAGCCGACAATGGGTAGGTCTTCACGAGGGCCAGGGCCTCGACCATCGGCGAGGCCCGCCCGTGCACGCCATCGGCCATCAGCCGGCCCGGCCCAGGACCCGCGCGGGCCGGACGACGGCGGCCCGCGCCGCCGGGTAGATCCCCGCCACCACCGCGAGGCTCAACGAAGCCACGACACAGGCGAGCGCCCGGGGCAGGCTGGTCGCGAGGATCGCCCCGGGTGGGACGAAGGGCACGAACTGCCGGATCAGTGATTCGATCCCCAAGCCTCCCGCCGCCGTCACCGCGGCCCCGACGATCCCCCCCAGAAGACCCAGCACGCCGGTCTCCAGCAGGGTCAAGGTGAAGAGATCGCGCGGGGACGCCCCGACCGCCTTCATCAATCCGAATTCCCGTACCCGCTCCGAGACGGTCATCGTCATGGCGTTGAGGACCCCGAGCCCTCCGATGACCGACGCCACGAGCGCGCTGAGGAGGAGCAGGAGCCGGGACGTCGCCACGAATTCCAGGACGGTCGTCCGGAACTGGGTCATGGTGATCGCCTGGACGGAGGGCAGGTCGAACATGCGCTGCAGGAATCCCTGCACCTTGTCGAGGCTCTTGAGGCGCACGCCGACTCCCGTCAGCTTCCCCTGCCGGTCGAACAGCTCCTGCGAATAGAGGAGCGGGATGATGACCATTCCGTCTTCCTGGGTTCCGGAGCGATCGAAGACTCCGCGAATGACCAGAGGCTTGTGAGTGGGTCCGACCGAGAGCGAGTCGCCGAGCTTCAGCCCCAGGAGGAGGGAAGCGTTGTATCCGAGCAGCGCCTCGGGAGCCTCCGGACCTGAGAACCATTCGCCGCGCTGCAGGGTCATCCAGGGCTTGAGCCGCCGGTAGCGGTCGTCCACTCCGAGAAAGACCATGTTCTTGCCGGCCGGGCCCGCCGGCATCGACTGCATGAAGATGCGGGTGGCTTCGGAGACGTCGGCGTCCTGTAGGATGGTGTCGAAGGTGGATTCGTCGATCGTCATCGGGGTGTTCCCCCCGCGCATCATCAGCGAAGCGGCTTCGTAGGGACACCCCTTCGCCGTGACCAGGACCTGATACCCCATCCGATCGATCGTCGAGTCGAGGGCGCGGACGTAGCCGGCGTGCATGCTCAACGTCCCGAGAAGCAGGCCGGTCGACAGCGCCACCCCGAGGATGGCCAGGCCCGTCCTCAGGGGACGGCGCCTCAAATCGGAAGTGGCAAGACGGAAGAATCCCGGCACCGCGCTCATGCTGCTCCTGGCCTGGCTTGTCCCGAGTTGGGATGCTCCGAGGGGGATTCCGGATTGGGGGGGGATTGTCTCCGGTCCCTATGACTGCATCCTAGCAGCGACCGGCGGAAGGCGTCAATATGCGAGTCTAGAACATTTGCTGCGGCTCGCCGATAAGCTCCAAGGGCTCCGGTTTCCAGGGCTGAAAGCGCCGGGAAGCCTGTCCTGGGAGGAGTGGGCTGAAGCCGCCGGCAGGATCTGCGATGCGGATTACAAAGGGGGGGAACCCACGACCCGGGCGGCGGCTCAGCGATCCGGGGACTCGCGCTCCTCGGGCGGAATCCGAGGAAGCGGAACCTCAAGATCCGCCAGGGCATAGGCCATGAAGGCCATGGCGGCGGCGTTGTCGGCGAGGTCGCGAGGATTGACCTTGTCGAGCGTGTCTCCCGCCGTATGATGCCAGTCGAAGTACTCGGTCATGTCCTGCCGGAGCCCCAGCAAAGGCACTCCCGCGGCGAGCATCGGGGAGATGTCGACCCCTCCCTCGCCCCCCACTTCGACGCTCGTCGCGCCGATGCGTTCCAGCCTGCCGGCGAGGGACCGGAGGGTCGCTTCGCCGCCCGCGCCCGACTTGACGGAGAAGCCCAAGGGATGGCCCGCCCCGGCGTCCGACTCGATCGCCGCGACGTGCCTCTCCATCTCGCCGCGGTGCGTCTCGAAGTAGGTCTTGCCTCCCCGGTTGCCGTTCTCTTCGTTCATGAACAGCACCGCCCGGATCGTCCTTCGCGGGCGCAGGTTGAGCTTCTTCAGGATGCGCAGGGCCTCCATCGAGACGGCGACCCCGGCGCCGTCATCCAGCGCCCCCGTTCCCAGATCCCAGGAGTCGAGATGTCCGCCGATGACCACGACGTCGCCGGGCAGGGTCCGCCCGCGCAGCTCACCGATCGCGTTGGCCGACTCGACGTCGGGGAGGGTCTTGCAGCCCAGGGTGAGATGGACCTGCACCGCTTCGCCCTTGGCGCCGAGGCGATGAATCAGCTCCGCGTCCTCCGCCGAAATCGCCGCCGCGGGGATCCGTGGCACTCCCTCCTCGTAGGCGTGGGTGCCGGTGTGGACGAGCCGCGCGCTGATCGTGCCGAGCGAGCGAATCAGCATCGCGACCGCCCCCTGCTTTCCCGCCTCCGCCGCGCCCCGATAGCGCAGCCCCGACGCCGATCCGTAGCCGCTGCCGTCGGCGTGCGCCTCGATCGGCTTGTTGTAGAAGACGATCTTCCCGCGCGCCTTGTCGCCGAGCGCGCGCAGCTCGTCGAAGGAGGCGACTTCGACGACTTCCGCCGTGACCCCGCCCGGCGGGGTCGGCTCGCTCATGCCCAGGGCCGTGACCGCGAGGCGCTGCGCGACCGGCGCGACGATCGAGGCGGTCTCCGCGCCGCGCACCCAGTGCGGGACCATCACCTTCTCCCTCCGGACGTTCGCCAGCCCGTCCCGGCGCATCTCCCGGAGCGTCCACGCCACCGCCGCCTCGGCCTGGGGCGATCCCGACAGCCGCGGCCCGATCCGATCCGTCAGCCACGCCAGCTTCTCGTAGGCCCCGCCCGAAGCCGTCGCCTCCCCGACGATCCGCGCGGCGATCTGCGCCAGCGGATTATTGCCCTGCGTCCGGCCGAAGAACGGCGCGTCTTTTTTCGGTGCACTTGCCGAAAGCGTCGCCGGCGCGAATTGGGAGGTGAGGAGAAGAAGGATCAGGACGCCCGAAAGATGCGGTCTCATGGACCGGGAATTCTCCGCCGAGGTCCTCGAATTGTCAAGGTTTGAAGTGCAGTGTTCTTCAGGAATACTCGGTCGAGGCCATGCGAAGGAATAGCCGTTGCGAGGGAACAAACCTCCGATAGAGACTCACTTGCTGTTCAACTCGAAGGGGCTTTTAAGAAGAGCGGAATAGTAGCCATACCCCAAGAGATAGATCCAGGCGCTTTCTCGGCGGGGGTCATTGGTGGAAAGCATCAGATAGGAACTCAGAGAGCCGGATCGGTTCGGCCTGAAGACGACGGGAACGAGTGCAGATCCTCCCGGGGGGATCGCGTCTGGAAGTGGACCCCCAAGATAGAAATAGGAATCATCGAATTGCGCGCTCGAGATGCGCAAATCGTCCTCGCCGTTATTGACGATCGAGAGGTTGACGGTGGAGGATCGGCCTACCATCGTCTCGGGAAAGTAGAGGACGTCGGGGGAGGAGAAGGACGCCAGGAGCCAATGGGCGAGGACCTCGATGTCGACGTACCGCATGGCGGGATCGTTGGTTTCGAAGGAAAAGTGGTCACACCAATCGGGCGGGATGTAGTCCGCCGTGTAGATCACCTGCACCGTTCGGGTTTCCCCGGGCAGTACGGTGAAATCCGAGTTGGGATCGGCTTGAAGCGGGCACCAATAGGGAACGATGGGTCCGGTGATTCTCAGAGAGCCGGTTCCTGTGTTGGATAGGTCGAAGCTGCGGGTCACCGGTTGCGAGAGACGGACGTCACCGAAATCGAGGTGGGTTGTCGAGACGTGCATCTGAGGCGGAGGTTCGGGGACTCTGGCTTCGATGGAACCACTATAGGAGGGCAGAGTTGGATCATCGGACAAGACCGTAATCACTGTGTTGAAAGTCCCCCAGGTTGTGGGACGGAAGGTCACGGTCAGGGTCGCCACGGAGTCGGGAGGCAGGACCTCAGGCTCGATTCTCGCTGTGAACTCGGGCAGGCTGCTCGTTGCGGAAAGAATGTGAAGCGGCGCCGATCCACTATTGCTTACTCGATAGGTGATGTTGCTCTCTCCCCCCAAAGGTACGTCAAACATCGGACGAAAATAGAACTGGTCGATGTAGATCCTCGGCTCCGGCGCGGTGCCGGTGCCCTGAAGCTTTACATCGATTTGCGGGCGGAACGGATCGTCCGTCTGCAATCGGAACTGTCCTTCGGAGGGGCCGAGCTGTGTCGGGCGAAAGACCAGGCTGATCCTCTTCGTCTCGTTCGGATACAGGGTCAGGGAGCGGTGCTCGGGACCCGGAACGTAATAGGAATCAGACATGAACGAGAACTGTGCGTAGGGATCGGTCATGTCCCAGGTGATATTAAGAAACGCATCTCCCGCGTTGCGGATCTCGATCGATTTCCACGATCCGGCGAGACCGATCGGCACGGAGCCGAAGTCGAGCAATTCCGCGGCAACCTCGGCGATCGGAGCCACGCCGCGGCCAGAAGGGAGGAACTGCAAGGCCGACCGACCTGGATCATCGGAGTGGATGGTCGCCAATCCCGAAAGCGTCTCGTGCGCGGTCGGTGCGTAGCGCAGCAGCGCGTTCTGCCGTCCGGCCGGCGGGACAGCGAAAGGCGAAGGGGGATCCAGGGACAGACCGGATTCCGGAAGCTCGACGCTTCCGACCGTGACAGGGCTGACGCCGTGGTTCGCGAAGGTCAGAGGCCCGTCCAGGTGAGTGGTGATGAGGACGTCCTTGAACGTGAGCTGCGGGGTCACGCGAAGGTCCTTGATTGGGAAGCGGAATTCTCCGACTTCGGATCGGATCGTGGGGTCCTCTCCATCATTGGTGTCCGGGACGCGATCTCGATCGCCGTAGAGGCGCGATACGGCCCAGAAGAAAATCCGGCCGGTGCCGTCGCCCTGTTCCAGGGCCGCGCGCTCCGCGGGTGTCAACGATTCGAGCAGTGAGTCGTAGGGGATGACGAACGTGATGACCCCGCGGTCTCGATCCACCGTCGAGAATCGATTGAGGTCGTGGAGACCGGCGAAGGGTGGGCCGCCTCCGTCCAATCGCAAGGTGAGGGAGACGTCCGCCAGCGGGATTCCGGAGAGGCCAGGTTCGGTCGGCGCGTTGGCGATGCCAAGATCCACGGAGCCGTCGCGGTCGCTGTCGAGCAAGGGCTCGCCGCAGTTGAGAAAGAGCTGGAAAGTCCCCGATTTCAATTTGGGACGAGCGGCCTCTCCCGGAGAGAAGGTCGATGGGCGATGGTTGCCTATCGGTGGAACGGTCTCGGGCCGCCGAATCTCGTCCTGCAAGATTTGCTCGGGGGCCCCGTGCCTGCCCCCTTCCGATTCCTGTTCACGGTCCAGGCGGTCATTCAGGGAGAGTGTGAATATCAATGCTCCCTGAGAGCTGCCGTTTCCCAAGAAATCGAAGGATCCGATCTTGGCTTGGATTTCCGCCAAATCAATCTCCGCCTCGATCGGATGAGCGGCCTCGCGTGGTTCCTCCAAGCTCTCGGCAGGATCCGAGGCGACACGATTGGTTCGATTCAGCAGAAGAATCGGACCCGTAGAGTCGGAGATCACGACATCCTCCCGGCCGTCCTCGTTGAAGTCGGCGAACAGCGGGACGGGAGGCGTGAGGGCGAACGAACTACCCTGACCGCCTTGTCTCAGGGGAACTCCCGACGGGGAATACTTGGGGCCGAGAGCATGAAATTCACCCGTTCCGGCTCCTTCGCCGAATTCAAGAAAGTCGCCCAGGGCGCCAAGGAGATCCAGGAAGCCGTCTCCGTCCAGGTCGACGTGGCGGCCCGGATTGTTGCAGCAATCGGAGCCGACGCTAAACTGCGAAAAAAACTCTTCATCGTGCCCCAGAAACGTGCCGAAGAGGTTGGGGTAGCCAGAGTATGAAGGAAAGAACGACAGGTCGGGTAGACCGTCGCCGTTCACGTCGGTTGGGGGGAGCAACTGGGAGAAGATCCCACCATCTTCGTAATACTCGTAATAGTAAGGCTCCCCGAAACGACCGTCTCCCAAGCCATCCGCCCACGTGCCGAGCGTGATCCCGCCGGGCCTGAGGTCGCTGAATAGAATGAGGAGGTCGGGGACGCTGTCGCCATTCACCCGACCGATCTGGACGTCCACGGCCGCCGGATACCAGCCTGGGGGGTCGCTGTCGATGACAGTCGAGGGCTCGCCAAGCCGTCCGCCATCTTCCCCGAGGTACACTGAAATCGTCCCCCCAAGGTAATAGGAAGAAGGATAGCCTTCCCGTTTCGTCCCTTTGTGCGTCATGACGACATCGGGGTTTCCATCGCCGTTCAAATCCCCTGCCGCGATCCTGGTGGGAGCAATTCCGGCGGCTTTCGACTCAAGGAAGAGTGGCGGGTTCCTCGGAAGCTGTCCCAGATAACTCGAAAGAGTCCAAGCCCCGTTCGGCAACGTCGGGTAATTGAGGGTGACCACGTCATCCCTGCCGTCGTGGTTGAGATCGGCAGCAATAGCGTCGAAGAATCCCGAGCTCAAGGGCGCCGGTGCGCCGGGTATCGGCCGGAAATCACCACGACCGTTCCCTCGATAGATGACGATCTGGTCACCCCCTGCGAAAAGAAGATCCTTGTGGCCGTCGCCGTCGAAGTCTCCTGTCGCGGCGAATTCCCCAAACGGGGAAGGCGGAGTGATTCTCACGGAGTCCCTTGCACCGCCATTCGAGGAAAGGAAGACGCTCAAGCTTGTCGAGGCATAGCCGTAACTATAGGATGGGTATCCAAAGTAGATCTGGTCGGAGACCGCATCTAAATCCCAAGACATCCGGATACTTCCAGCGGGTTCGAGCGGCAGGCGCAACTCTTGGGGAGAGCCCAGAGTTCCGTTCTCGCCATTGAGGTAGGTCACCGCAAGGTTGCGGTCGAAGAACTGCAAATCGAGTCTGCCGTCTCCATTCACGTCCTGGAAGCCGATAGGGCCATTGCCAGAATAGGGTTTCGATAGAGCTTGGGGCGCCGACCATTGACCGAGGCCCGTGCTCATCCGTAGTCCTCCAAAGCGAAGGAACAGATCCGGCAAGCCATCACCATTCAAATCGCCCGAAGCGGCTATCGGCGGCGTCGCGTACTCGACGTTGGGAAGAATGGCCGCGATTCCTTGATCGGGAGGCAGAAAATGCCCGGTGCCATCGCCCGGCAGGATTTCCCAGCTGCCGCGCGGGCCCGAACCAAATCCCAGGTAATCGACGATCCCATCACCGGTGAAATCCTTGAGCGCGCCCGGCATGAGCTTGAAATCGAGGCCCGGCAAATCCAGCGCTTCGATCTTCTGGCTGCGGACGAATCCGCCGTGCCCGTCCGCTAGGAAAGCGTAGAGATTCGTGCTGTCGCGGAACCTGAAATCCTGGCCGCTGAATTCGATGATGACGAACGGCTGAGCCACGACGGCATCCGGGATGCCGTCGCGGTTCAAATCGGTGGAAATGACGTAGTCGTAGGAGTGGAATCCTTCAGCGGGATCGAGCGGCAGGCTGATGGGCTTTTCGGTTACGGTCCCCCCCGGTCCCCGCAGGAAGAGGGTCGTGGAGCCCCAGGATGCGAAGTCCAGCACTCCATTACCATCGTAATCGCCCGGCGTGTAGATTTCTCCGCGCAGCCCCTCATTTCCATAGAAAGCATGGCATACGGCACTGGTCCGTGTCCCGGTCGTGGATTGGATCATCCCTTGCGGTGTAAGGGAAATACGATAGATGCCCTGCTGGGCATTTCCGCAGGGATCATTGAAGACCAAGATCTCGGAGCGTCCGTCAGCATCGAGAGCTTCCAGTTGTGCCGATGTCAAAGGAAGCCAATCGGCGCCAAAACCCCCGAGAACGGGATTCTTGATCTCGAAATCCAGACGCTGAGCTCGGAAAATGGGGGACTGCAGGGGAAGCTCGGTGGCCCAGGGGAGGGAAAACGCGCCGCCGGCGCACAGCACGGAAAACAGGGCTGCACTTCGCCGGAGCAGACTATGCCACATGATTTGCCTACGGTGCTCGCGGACAGATAGGGGGAAGAAGGGCACCCTGTTTGTACCCGAAAATCAAGCGTTCTGTCAAGGTTTTTGAGGCAGAAGCCCCGCGCCCGCGAGCCTCGGTAAAGTGACCGACAGGTTTGACAAGGAGCGGCCGCTGGAGGTAGCGTCATCCTACCCATGCTCATCTACGGCGGCATCGCGGCGTTCGGCGTGCTTCTGCTGTTGGTCATGCTCCTGGTCGGAGAAGTCTTCGGCGGGGACCACGACCTCGGGGATCACGACGTCGCCGGGCACGACCTCGGCGGCCATGGCGACGCCGGCCCCAGCGTCTTCAGCACGCGGATCATCGCGGCGTTCCTCGCGGCCTTCGGCGTCGGCGGCGTGGTCGCCCGCTACTACAACCTCTCGCATCCGGCCACTTCGGGCGTCGGCGTGCTGGCCGGCCTGGCGATGTCCTCGATCGTCTACCAGTTCGCCAAGCTTCTCTATTCCCAGCAGGCGTCCAGCGAGCTGAGGATCACGGGCCTCGTGGGGACGCTGGCCGAGGTTTCCGTCGCCATTCCCGCCGGCGGCGTCGGGCAAGTCGCGCTCACCAGCCGCGGCGAGCGCACCGAGCAGATCGCGCGCTCGGCGGATGGCCAGGCGATCCCGAGAAGCACCGCCGTCGTGATCACCGCCGTCAGCGGCGATTCCCTCACCGTCACGCCCGCGGAGAGGCCGAGTGGAGGTCCCCCATGAACCTGTTCGGTGTCGAATTCTCGGCGATCATGGTCGCCCTCTCGGTGCTCCTCGGGCTCGTGGCCCTGTTCGCCGCGATGGCCCTGTTCGCGCGCAACTACATCAAGGTGCCGCCGTCGACCGTCGCCATCTTCTACGGCCGCAAGCACCACGTCGTCGACGACAAGGGGAACAAGACCGTCGTCGGCTTTCGCGTCGTGCGCGGCGGCGCGGCGCTCCGGGTGCCCATGCTCGAGCAGGTGGCGTACCTCTCCCTGAACATCATCTCGATCCCGCTGCGGATCCAGCGCGCCTACACGAAGGAAGGGGTCGCCGTGACCGTGGAGGCCGTGGCCAACGTCAAGATCGCCGGCGACGACGTGTCGCTGCGCGGCGCGTCGGAGCGCTTCCTCGGCATGACCAGCGATCAGATCAAAGGCGTCATCTTCCAGACGCTCGAAGGCCATCTCCGCGCCATCCTCGGCACGCTCACGGTCGAGGAGATCAACGCCGACCGGCAGGCATTCGCCCAGAAGATGACCGACGAGGCGGCCGTGGATCTCAAGAAGATGGGCGTCAACATCGACATCCTGACGATCCAGCAAATCAGCGACGAGATGGGCTACCTCGACGCGCTCGGCAAGAAGCGGACGGCGGAGGTTAAGCGCGACGCCATCATCGGCGAAGCCCAGGCGCAGCGCGACGCGACGATCAAATCGGCGATGGCCGATCAGGAGGGCAAGACCAAGCGCTACGAGGCGGACGTCGCCATCGCGCAATCGCTGCGGGACAAGGACTCGAGGCAGGCCGAGTTCGACGCCGCGGTGAAGGCCAAGCAGGCCGAGGCCGAGCAGTCCGGGCCACTGGCCACCGCCATCGCGCGGCAGAAAGTGACCGAGCAGGAGACCCGCATCGAGCAAGTGCGCAAGCAGCAGGAGGTGCTGGTCCAGCAACAGGAGGCGGCGCGCCGCGAGCAGGAGCTGCAGGCGACGGTCGTCAAGCCGGCCGAGGCCGAGCGTCAGGCGGCGATTCTGCGCGCCGAGGGCGAGAAACAGGCCACGGTCACCCGCGCCGAGGCGACCCAGAAGGAGCTCGAGTTCGAGGGCGCCGGCGAGGCTTCCAAGATCGAGCGGATCGGCCGCGCGGAGGCCGCCAAAGTGCTGGCCGTCGGCGAGGCGGAGGCCGAGGTCATCAAGAAGAAGCTCCTGGCCGAGGCCGAGGGCCTCCAGAAGAAGGCCGAAGCGTGGAAGAACTTCAACGAGGCGGCCGTCATTAACATGGTCGTCGAGAAGATGCCGGAGCTGGCGCAGGCCTTCGCCACCCAGCTGGCGGGCATCGACAAGATCAACATCATCGAGATGGGGAACGGATCGGGAGCGGGCGCGGGGGTCGGCAAGGTGATGAGCACGGTCGGCGGCGGCATGACGGCGATGCTCTCGATGCTCAAGGATCAGTTCGGCATCGACGTCGCCCAGCTCATGCAGGCGAAGACCGAAGCCGCGACGGCCGACGCCCAGAAGAAGACCGGGCGGTGAAATGGCGGGCGAAATCGTCTACGAGAGCACGCTGCCCTGGGATCCCGAGCGGCCGAACACGACGATCATCACCTGCGTCGACGGCCGCTGGGTCCACCACTTCCAGGAGTTCGCGCGCGTCTACCTGAAGGCCGGCGCGCGCACCGACTTCCTGGCCGTCCCCGGCGGCATCGAGCCGCTGACGCTGTTCGATCTGGTCCCCAAGGACTTCAATTTCTTCCGGCGCCGCATGGAGGCGCTGGTGAGCGACCACCGCACCGAGCGCATCGTCGCCATCGCCCACGAGGATTGCGCCTGGTACAAGGCCCGCAAGATCGGGACGTTGGCGATCGACCTGAAGAGCCGCCAGCTCGCCGACCTGCGTCGGGCCGGGGCCCGGCTGCGCGAGATGTTCGAGGGCGTGACCGTCGAGACCTACTTCGCGAAGCACAGCCCGGCGGACGCGAGCAAAGTCGTGTTCGAGACCGTTTGAACGGCCCTCCACTCCTTAGAGCAGCTTCTTCCAGTTCCGGATGAGCCGCAACGGCTCGGGAGCTCCAGCTTCGGCGTACCGCAGCGCCAGGAACCGCTTCCCGTCGGTGGCGACGACGGGTCCCGCCGCCTCCGAGCGGGCCGCATCGTCCTTGAGCGCCAGAACGGGCTTTCCCGGATCGGGCGCGGCGCCGTTGCCGATGTCGACCCTCATGAGCCCCTCCTGGGTGTTGTAGAAGATCTTCGATCCGTCCGGGCTCCAGAACGGCACCCCGCCGATGCCGGAGGACACCTGCCATTTCCGGCGGGCGGCGGGGAAATCGGTCAAAAAGACCTCCTGCCTGCCCGACTCGTCGGACACCCAGACGATCCACCGGCCATCGGGTGAAAAGGCGGCGCCGCGTTCGTTGAAGCGGCTTCCCAGGAAAGTCTCGACCTTGTGCGGTCCTTTCAGGTCCACCGTGGCGACGTCGAAGCCGCTACCGGTCCGTTGAATCATTCCGATCAAGTACCTTCCGTCCGGCGACCAGTCGGTGACGAAGAAGGAGGAGGATTCGAGGATCCTTTCCTGCTTTCCGCCTCCCGAGGGGGATTGCAGCCAGGTCGCGCTCTTTCCCCAGCCGGCCCCCGCCGAGGAAGACACCGCCATCAGATTGCCGTCCGGAGAAAGGGCTCCCTGAATCGTCCCGGTCATGCTCTGAAACGTGGATCGAACCGCCTGCCCCCGGGCCAGGTCCATGCTCCAGAGGTCCGAGCTGGTGCCGTCGGGCGTGCTTTGCACCAGAAGCGCCCGCTTGCCGCCCGTTCCGATGAGCGCCTGGTCGTAAAAGCCGGCGTCGCCGACGGGTTCCTGCCCTCCGCCGGGATCGAGCCATGCCAGACGGGTCTTGCGGGCCTGCCGTTTGCGGTAGACGAGATCGCCGGTGCTGGAAAGGGTGAAATTCCCGAGGTCCCGCGGATTGAAGTACTCCACGGCGTCCGCCACCGGCGAGGGAGACCCCTCGATCTTGCCGGTCGAGGCATCCATGCGCTGCGCCACCAGATTGCCGTCCCTCACGAAGAACAAGTAACCATCCGAGTATTGCGAATTCGACGCCTGGTCGACGACCCTGTGAGGCTTCCCTCCCTCCAGGCTCGCCAGCGCCACGTGGCCGACCGGCTCGGCGATCGTCTCGCGCTCGGTGAACAGAAAGTGCCTGCCGTCGGGAAGGAAATAGGGGTTCCGATGAGTCACCGAATCACGCGGAATGCTGGTCGCCGGCTTCGGCGCGCCGCCCCCATCGGGAACCTGCATGAGAGGCCCGCGGATGTCGGGAGCGAAGACGATCGTTCCGGCGGGGCTCCAGGAGCCGCCGCGGCCGTCGTGCGCCTCGCAAAGAATCTGCACCGGACCTCCCGCGCCGGGAACCTTGCGGAGTTTTCCCTCGGAGAAAAACCCTAACCAGCGGCTGTCGGGCGACCAGAACGGAAAGGTGGCGCCGGTGGTGCCCTCCAGGGCGCGATACTCCCCGGTCAGGAGATCCCGGACCATCAGATGAATGGGAGTTCCTTCCCCGCCGCCCAGGACCGACAGGTACCGGCCGTCGGGAGACAGCGCCACCGCGCCGGCCACAATGGCACTGAATTCGATGCCCGTGGGAGGGAGCAGCTCGGCTCTTAAAGGCCTGCCGGCCTCCGCCTCGCCTCGTCGTGCCGCCCAGGACCAGGCGAGCAGCCCGGCCGCGGCGACCCAGCCGGCAACGGCCGCTGCGACGAGCATCCTTCTCCCCAGGCGGCGGGACGCGACGACGGCGCGCGGCGCGCCCGCCTGGGAGCCTGCCTCCGAAACCCAGCGCAGCTGCCCGGCGACGTCCCGCGCCGACTGCCAACGGTCCTCCGGGTCTTTCTCCAGGCATTTCCGAATCACGTGATCCAAAAGCGGCGGGGTCAGGGGCATCGCGGCGGAGACCGGCTCCGGCTGGGATGAGACGATGGCCGCTATCAGGCTGGTCTTGGATTTGCCGGTGAAGGCCTTCCTACCCGTGGCCATCTCGTACAGCACGGCGCCCAGCGCGAAGATGTCGGTCCGGGCGTCGGCGTCAAGGCCCTCCAGCTGCTCCGGGGCCATGTATTGGAAGGTGCCCATAATGGCGCCTTCCGCCGTCAGCTGCCGCACCTCCGTCGGAAGGCTCGTCAGGCCGCTGATGATTCCGGCGCCCTCCGACGCCGTGCGCGCCAGTCCGAAGTCGAGGAGCTTCGCTCCGGACCGGCTCAACATCACGTTCTCGGGCTTCAAGTCGCGGTGAATGATGCCCCGCCGGTGCGCCGCGTCCAGCGCGTCGGCAATCTGGGCGCCATAGCGCAGCACGTCGGGCAGAGGCAGGGGGCCCTTCCTGATGCGCTCGGCCAGGGACTCACCCTCGACCAGCTCCAGGACGAGGTAGTGCAGCGCCGAGCCGGCGGCGCCCGCCGGCGTTCCGGAAGATTGCGGCGAAGGGATCTCCCCGACGTCGTGCAACGTGCAGATGTTCGGATGATTCAGCGAGGAGATGACCTTGGCTTCGCGCTCGAAGCGCGCGCGGAACAGCTCGTTGAGCGCCAGGCCCGCAGGGAGGATCTTGATCGCCACTTCCCGGTCCAGCCGCGAGTCCTTCGCCCGCCAGACCTCACCCATCCCGCCGGCGCCCAGCGGCGCCAGGATTTCATAGGGACCGAGCCGGGTTCCGGGCTTCAAATTCATGGCCGGGAAGTATAAGCGAAAACCGGAACCCCGGCGGCCTCCTGGGGCGCGCCACGGGGTCTTTAGGGGGATTCCGCCGGCGGGCTCAGCGGCGCAAGGCGGTGGAGGAGGGAGGCGGCGGCGGGACGACGAAATACCGCCGGCCGGTGTAAAGATCGTCGGCGACCTCGAAGAGCGCGATGGCGTCGTCTTGGACCTGGAGATTTTCGGGGGTGCCGCTGGCGTCGGGGAGGAACTGATGGCTCACCGGATCGAGATGATAGAACTCGGCGGTCTTGTTCGGTTGGAGGACCGCGAGGGTGTCCCCCTCGAGGATGCCGATGTCCAGATCGTGGTGGATCAGCGCCCGCGCGTTGCGCGGCGGATCCCGGAGCAGGTCGCGGCCGAAGAACACGCTCTCGTAGGGACGGCCGATCAGCCCCAGGACAGTGGGCGCGACGTCGAGGGAGCAGCCGAGAGTATCGATCCGTCCCGGGCCGATGCCCGGCCCGACCACCAGCAGGGGAATCTCGTAGGAATGGACCGGGATGCGCAGGCTGCCGTAGACCCGGGCACCGTGGTCGGCCACCACGACGAAAATCGTGTCGCGGAAAAAGGGCTCCTTCCTTGCCTGTCGAAAGAACTGCCCGAGGGCCCAGTCGGCGTAGCGGACCGCGTGCTCCCGCCGCCGCCGCGACGGGTCCTCGGGGATGCGCCCGGCCGGATAGGTGAAGGGTTTGTGGTTCGACACGGACAGGACCGTGGCGAAGAAGGGCTGTCCGGCGCCGTGGAGATCGTGGAACTCCTCGACGGCCCGCTGGAAAAGGTCCTCGTCGGAAACGCCCCAGATCGTGGAGAAGACCGGGTGCGGGAAGTCCTTCTGCTCCACGAACCGGTCGAACCCGTTGGCCAGCGCGAAGCCTTTCATGCCGTCGAACACACCGCGCCCGCCGTAAAGAAAAACCGTGCTGTATCCGTCCCGCTTCAGGAGGCGCGCGATGGTCTCCACGTGATCGGAGAGGTCGCGCCGCACGATGGAGTTTCCGGGCAGGGGAGGGAAGGAGGAAAGGACCCCCTCCATGCCCCGAACGGTCCGGTTGCCGGTGGCGTAGAGGTGCGTGAAGAGCAGGCCCTCCCGCGAAAGGGCGTCCATCTCGGGCGTCAGGCTGGCACCCGGCCGCCCCAGGACTCCCCAGAACTCCGAGCCGAAGCTCTCCTCCAGGAAGATCACGACGTTGCGCCGCGGCCGCCGGGAGTCGCCGTCGACGTGCCGCTGGATCGACTCGGCGGGGCGATGAATCTCCCCCGGCTCCCCGAGAAGATGTCGCGCCCGGAGGTAGGCTACCCGGCGCGGCAGGGTCAAGTAAAAGGCCGGGAAATCGAGATAGTGGGTGTAGGCGGCGTGCACGAAGGAATAGGGGCCGTTGCCCGCCAGCTCGTTCAGCACCCGATCGCGGCTGAAACGGCTCTTCTCCAGGGATAGGGTCGAGGTGACGGCCGCCATCGCCGCGACGATCAGGCCGAGGCTCGCCAGCCGGGTCCTCCAGGGCACCGGCTCGTCCCAGGCTCGGGCCCACCGGGAGCGCACCAGCAGGAACAATCCGATGCCCGCCGCGAGGCACAAGGCCACGATCGGCGCGACCGGATAGCTGTCGCGGATGTTGTTGAGCACCTCGTGGGGATAGATGAGATACTCCACCGCGACGCCGTTGAACCGGACCTTGAACTCGTCGAAGAAGTAGTACTCCGTGAACAGGAAGAACACCTGGGCCGACCAGGCCAGGATGAAGGCCACGGCGAGAATGACCCGGTGCGCCCGGGATTTGTAGAGGCGCTCGGGAAGCAGCGAGAGCCAGAGAAGCATCGGCAGGAGGATCCAGGCGGTGGCGGCGACGTCGAAGCGCAGGCCGGTGAAGAAGACCATGCCCAGGTTGTTCAGATCGCGGTGCCCGGGCGTGGCGTAGAGCGCCACGAGGACGAGACGAAGCAGAGAAAAGGCTGTCAGGTAGAGAACCCAGCAGATTCCCAGGGGGATAAGGCGCCGGTTGCCGATCGGGACTCTCATCTAGCTAACATTATAAGGAACGGCGGCGCGGGCACCAGCGAATTCGACGCGGCGCGGAAGGAACATGGCCCACGAGCGGCTCTTCGCCATCGTCAACCCGGCGGCGGGAGGCGGCCGATGCGGAAAGCTTGCCGGCCGGGCTCTGGATCGACTCCGATCTGCAGGCGTTCCGCTGGAGATCGCGTGGACGGCGGGGCCGGGGCATGCCACCGAGCTGTCGCGCGACGCAAGGTCGCGGGGCTACCGCCGTTTCCTGGCCGTGGGCGGTGACGGAACGTCCATGGAGATCCTCAACGGCCTCTTCCCCGGGAAGGCGGACGACGGCGGGAGGGAGGAAGACGGCCGGCCGATCCTCGCGTTCCTTCCTTTGGGCTCCGGCAATTCTTTCATGCGTGATTTCGCCCCGGGCGGCATGGACAACTCCGTGAAGAGGATTCGAGCCGGCGTGTCGAGGCCGTGCGACGTCCTCCGGCTGACGCACCGTGACGGCCAGGTTCACTTCATTAATTTGGCGACGCTCGGTTTTCCCGCGACGGTGGCGCGCGTGACCAACCTCCGCCTGAAAGGATGGGGCGAGATGGGTTACGTTCTTGGCATTCTGGCGTCCCTGGCAGGACCCTTACGCCACACGCTGCCCCTCCGGCTGGACGGGAAGGGGGAGTTCGACCCTCGCCCGTGCCTGTTCCTCGCCTTCTGCAACACCCGCTACACCGGCGGCCGGATGCTGCTCGCGCCCGATGCCGACCCGGCCGATGGCTTCATCGAGTACGTCCGCTGGGATCCCGTCGGCCGGCTGGGCCTCCTCTGGAACCTCCCGCGCCTTCTGGACGGCAGCCACCTGCGGCATCCCTCGGCCTCGCGAGCCTCGATCCGGCGGGCCGACTTCAAGATGGAGGAAGCGGTTCCGGTCATGGTGGATGGAGAAAGCCTCACCCTCGAATGCCGCTCGATCGAGGTTTTGTCACGGGCGCTTGATGTCCTATGATGAACCCGCAATGACCAAAATCGAGCAGTTGCAGAAAACGGGAATTCGTCGCCTGGGATCGAAGGAGCGTGGGTTCAGATACAAGGGTGCCCCCGGGACCCGGGTGCGCGCCGCCGATCGGGAGCGCATCCGCCAGTTGAAAATCCCACCCGCGTGGAGCGACGTCTGGATCAACTCCGCGTCCGGCGGCTCGATCCAAGCGATTGGGCGGGATGCCGCCGGTCGCCTGCAATATCTGTATCACGCCGATCACGTCCGCCGGCGGGAAGCCAGGAAGTTCAAACGACTGGTCCACTTCGCCCAGGCGCTGCCGAAGATGCGCGTCACGGTCGCCGTCCACATCCGGCAGCCGGGTCTGGGAAGGGAGACGGTGATGGCGTCGATCCTCAGGATTCTTTCGAGCTGCTTCTTGCGCCCCGGGAGCCAGATCTACGCCACCGAGAACGGTAGCTTCGGCTTGGCCACGCTGCGGCCGCGGCACGTCCGGGTCCAAGGGGACGTCGTCGAATTCGACTTCACCGGGAAGTCCGGCGTGCAACAGGAAAGCCGGCTCAAGGACCGCCGCGTCGCGACAATCGTCCGGGGCCTCCTCAAGCATCCCTCCCGCGAAGTCTTCAAGTACCAGAACGGCGACGGTGAGTTCGTCAACGTGACGCGCCACCACATCAACGACTATATTCGTGAGGTGATGGGCGAGAAGTTCAGCGCCAAGGACTTTCGCACCTGGGCGGGAACGCTCGTCTGCGCCTGCGCCCTCGCGAAGGTCGGCGCCGAGAGCGCCGAGACCGGCGCGGCGCACAAGAGAAAGGTGGTCGCGGCGATCCAGGAGACGGCCGACATCCTCGGGAACACGCCGGCGGTCTGCCGCAGCTCCTACATCTGCCCCGAGATCCTCCAGGGCTTCGAGAAGGGAAGAGTCATCCGCCGTTTCTTCAAGAGTCCCG
>DASYRE010000016.1 GCA_036004685.1 Candidatus Polarisedimenticolia bacterium
CGAGGTCGCCGAGGCGCCCGGATCGCAAGGCGCGCCAGAGCGTCGCGTACCCAAGGCGGTACGCAAGCGAGGCGCAACGCGGCGAGCCGGGATGGATCGGGGGCCGAATGTAACATGATTTTTGAGACGCGACACTAGGCCTACCAGCGGTGGAAGCCTTCGCCCGTCTTCTTGCCGAGCTTCCCGGCGCGCACCTTCTCCCGGAGGATCTCCGGCGGCTCGAAACGGTCGTCTTGCAGCTCCCGCCGGAGGGTCTCGGCAATGGCCAGCCGGACATCGAGCCCGACCAGATCCGAGACGCGCAGCGGCCCCATCGCGTGACCGTAGCCGAGTTCCATCGCCCGATCGATGTCCTCGGCACCGGCCACTCCCTCTTCCAGCATGCGCATCGCTTCCAGACCCAGAGCCACCCCGAGGCGGGAGGTGGCGAAGCCCGGGGAGTCCTTCACCACGATGGCCGTCTTTCCGAGCTGCCGCGCCAGGACTCGGGCTGCCTCCAGGATCTCCGGCGCCGTCCGGGCGGCCCGGATGATTTCGAGGAGCTTCATGACCGGGGGCGGGTTGAAGAAGTGGAGTCCCAGGACGCGCTCGGGGCGCCGGGCGGCCTCGGCGATCTTCGTCACGCTCAGCGAGGAGGTATTGGTCGCGAGAACGGCTTCGGGCGCGGCTTCCTCACCGAGCCTGCGGAAAAGCTCGCGCTTCGACTCCAGGTCCTCGGGAATCGCCTCGACGACCCAGGCCGCCCGCGAAACGGCCTGCCGGAGATCGCCCGGAAGCTCGATGCGGCTCAGGGCGGCGTCGCGATCCGCCGCGCCCGCCTTCCCCTTGGCGACCGCGGTGGCGAGGCTCTCCCCGATGCGCGCGAGTCCCGCCGCCGCGGCTCCCGGCCGGGCGTCGACCAGGCGCACCCTCCATCCCGCCGTCGCAAAGACCTGGGCGATGCCGTGCCCCATGGCGCCGCTGCCGATCACCGCCGCGACGCTCGGCGGCTCTCCCGTCTCGCCGCGCGTCAAATCTTCCGGCGTCAGGATTTGAACAGGCGCCTCCATTTCTTCCGGGCTTCCTCCTCGGCCGATTTTGGCTTCGCGGGCGAGGGGGAGGAGCCGGCTAAGCTGAAGTAATCGCAGAAATTGGCGCGCTCCTTGTCGGCGACCCATTCCGCGACGACCTCCAGGCATTGGTTGTGCGCGCCGGGGTGGAAATGACGGCAATTCCTGCAGCAGCGAAGATCGCGGCCGCACCCGGCGCATTCCTCCGTGCGGAGGACCTTCTCCGCACCCTGGAATTCCGTGCCGCACGCGTGACAGCTTCGCATCCGCTCCTCCGGGCGCATTGTAGCAGACGCAGCCTCCGGGCGGCCCGCGGCGCGCCGCGTCCCTGTGCTATCATCCCCCGCCCGATAGGTAGCGTCGCGCTGACTCGAGAGGAGCCTCCCGTGCGCGCCTTCATCACCTTCGAGGGAATCGAAGGATCCGGCAAGACGACCCAAATCCAGCTGCTCTCCGAGAGACTCGATCAGCGCCAGATCGAGCACGTTCTCACGCGCGAGCCCGGCGGCACCGAGATCGGCAATCAAATTCGGAGCATCCTGCTGAACCCCGTCAACCGCGATCTCACTGCCCTCTCCGAGCTTCTCCTCTACCAGGCGGCGCGGGCGCAGCATCTCGCGCGGATCATCTTCCCCGCCCTCGCCGAAGGCAAGCTCGTCCTCTGCGATCGCTACAAGGACGCGACGCGCGCCTATCAGGGCCGGGGGAGGGAGCTGCCGTCCGAGCTCCTCGAGCAGCTCAACGGGCTCGATATTCTCGCCCTGGAGCCCGATCTCACTTTGCTGTTCGACCTGGACCCCGCGGTGGCCGTCGCGCGCGCCAGGATTCGCGAGCAGGATCGGCTTCCCGAGGAGGCGCGGTTCGAGCAGGAGGGCCTGGAATTCCACAAGCGGGTGCGCGAGGGATACCTCGACTTGGCGAGCACCTATCCCCAGAGGATCCGGATCGTCGAGGCGTCGGGCCGCCGCGACGAGGTCCAGGCGCGCGTCTTGTCGGTGATCTCCTCCGTCTTCCCGGCGCTGGTCCCGGGTCCGTGACGCCGACGCCGTTCGACGACATTCGCGGACACGAAGCCCTTCGGGGCACGCTTTCCCGGGCGTTGGAGGCGCGACGGGTCGCCTCCGCGCTGTTGTTCCACGGCCCCCCGGGAATCGGCAAGCTCTCGGTCGCTCTGGCGTTCCTCCAGGCGCTGTTCTGCGAGAATCCAGGCGCCCCGTGCGGCGCATGCGACTCCTGTCGCCGCCTTCTCGGGGAGACGGTCTCGCATCCCGATCTCGCCCTGCTCTTTCCGCGCCGGGCGCGGCCGGAAGCCAAGGAGGAACCGGGAGAGTCGGGCGCGGCCTCGGGCGCGGTCGATCTTCACCTCCTCCAGGACGAGATTCGACTGAACCCCTCTTGGAAGATTCTCGCCGATTCGACTCGGGAAGCGCTCTCGACCCTCCATCTCTCTCCCCGGCAGGCCCGCCGCCGCGGGCTCCTGATCCTCTTCGCGGAAAGGCTGGGAAGCGTCTCGGGGAACATCCTGCTCAAGGCCCTGGAGGAGCCGCCTGGAAAGAGCGTGATCCTGCTGTTGACCGAAAGCCCGTCCGCCCTCCTGGCGACGATCCGCTCGCGCTGCCAGCCTTGCCGGTTCGCCCCGCTGGCCCGGGCGGCAGTGGAGAGCTACCTGCAGGAGAGGGCGGGCGTGTCGCCGGAGACGTCGAAGCGGATTGCCTCGCTGTCGGGAGGTCGTATCGGATCGGCGCTCGCCCTGGCCCGCGACTCCGACGCCTATCTCGAGCGGCGCGATCTCCTCTCACGCCTGCTCTCCGAAATCCGGCGCGATTCCTCCGCGGCGGTTTGCCTCGCCGCGGCGGGCGTTCTGCTTTCCGAGCAGGAGGGCACGCTCGAGGATCTCTCCATCCTGATGGACATTCTGCGAGACGCCATGCTCGCGGGCGCGGGCGCTCCGGCCGCGCCTCTCACGCGCCCGCCCGGCCCGTCCGATCCGCCGATTCCCCCGCTCCAGGCCGCTTTCCTTCTTGCCCGGGTCGAAAAGGCCCGCGAGGATCTCCGCCGCAACGTGAACCGGCAAATCGCCCTGGAAGCTCTCTGCCTCGATCTGGCGAACGCTTCGCTCTCCGACGCCGCCGATGCCTGAGCGACTCCTCCCGCCAGCCCTCGCCGCCGCGGGACCGCCCGATCCCTGACGCCCGCGGCGCCGATCCGTGCGGCCACTTCGGAAACGTAATCGCCGCGTCAAATCTCTAGACGCTTTCTGCCGCAAGGCTTTCGAAGACTTCAACGGCCGCGGATTTGTCTTGTTTTCCGCGCGGCTCACGGCATACTTCGAGAGATCCACTCGGCCGAGGGCCTCCAGCATGGAAACCGGAAAACCCGATCGACTTCGCGACCGCAGGCCCGCCGCGGCGGCGCCGCGCGGCGCCGGCGCGGCCGCCCTTTGGCGCGACGGCGCCGGGGCCTGGCGGTACGTCCCGACCCGCTGTCCCGCGATGCACGCGGTCGAGCAGCGGGCGCTGCGCGTCGCCCCGTCGGCCGAGTCGGTTCTGATCCTCGGAGAGACCGGCGTCGGCAAGGACCTCCTGGCGCGGCTGATCCACGAGAACTCCGGCCGAAAACATCGGCCCTTCGTCCATTTGAACTGCGCCTCCCTTTCGGAGAGCCTCCTGGAATCGGAGCTGTTCGGCCACATGCGCGGTTCGTACACGGGGGCCGACGAGAGCCGGGCCGGTCAGTTCGAGACCGCCTCGGGCGGGACCTTCTTCCTGGACGAGATCGGGGAGATCCCGGCGCGCCTCCAGGCGAAGCTCCTGCACGTGCTGCAGGAAAAGAAGATTTACCGGATCGGGGGCCGTCAGGCCGTCGACGTGGACGTCCGCGTGATCGCCGCCACGAACCGGGATCTTACGAAGGACATTCGGGCCGGCATCTTCCGCCGGGACCTTTTCTATCGCCTGGGGGTCGTCACCCTTCGCGTGCCTCCGCTCCGGGAGCGGCCCGAAGACGTCGAGGATCTCGCGGCCCATTTCCTGTCGCGTTACGGCGCGCTCTACAACCGGCCCGATCTGGCGGCGCCGACCCGGGATCTCCTGGACCGGCTGCGCGGCCACGCCTGGCCCGGCAACGTGCGCGAGCTCGAGAACCTGATCAAGCGCCTGGTCTTGATGGGAGGGACCGAACTGCTCTCGGCCGAGGCGCTCGCGGTGGACGAGGAGGAGCTCTTCGAGCGGCCGGAAACGCCGGGCGCCGAGTCCTCTCCTCCCCGGTCGCTGCGCGAGGCGGCCCGGCGCGCGGTGAAGCAGGCCGAATGCCGCATGATTCTCGACGCGCTTCGCCGCACCGCATGGAACCGCAAGCGCGCGGCGCGCGAGCTCGGCGTCAGCTATCGTGCTTTGTTGTACAAGATGAAGGACTACACGCTTCGTCCCGCCGCGACCGCGTCGCCGGCGGATCCCTCCGGCGAGATCTAAGCTCCGATTCTCAGCTCCCGGCGCGCCGCGATTCCGCTTCGCCGGCGGTGGCCAGGACCTTGAGCAGCTCCGCGCCGCTCGCGCCGTCGACGGGGTGGCTGGCGGAGGAGATCCGGAGCGAGAGTATCACCCCGTTTTCCGCGCCGAGGACTCGTGACTGGACGAGGTTGCGGCGGATTGTCTGGGCGACGATCGCGGCCTGTCCCGGATTCGCCCCCGGAAGCGCCACGATCAGCTCGCCCTGCGGTCCGGCGGCCACGAGATCGGAAGGGCGGATCGAACGGTGCACGAGGCGCGCGGCCCGGAGCAGCGGACGCGAATCTCCGGCCGGATCCGGCGCGAGAGAGCGCCAGTCGAGGCGCAGGAGGCTCAACGGCCGTCCCGACCAGCCGAGACGCCCGATCTCGTCTTCCAGACGGCAAAGGAACGTTCCGTAGTCGAGCAGGCCGTCGTCCCCCGCCGGCTCGCCCGAAAAGGCGAACCGCACCGCCAGAAGCGTTTTCGACAGCGCCTCCTCGAGGACCATGACGTAGATCCAGATCAAGACGGCTTCTTCTTCGTGAAACGGCTCCGGGCGCAGCAGCTGGATCGCGCCCCAGGGATATCCCCCGGGGACGATGGGCACCGTCAGGCAGGAGGCCGCCCCGAGAAGCCGCAGCTCCGATATCAGCTCGGGTTCCGCAGGATCGGACACCAGCAGCGGCTTGCGCGCCCGCAGCGCCGCGCCCGCCATCCTCCCCGCCTGTCCCGCCCGCCCCCGTCCTCCCCGGGGAAAGCCCAGGTGGGCCCGCACCCGGAATTCGCCTTGCGCGTCCGGCGCGACGAGGAGGGCGTGCGAGGCCGAGACGATGGTGCGCGACGTTCTGAGGATGTGCGGGCTCACGTGCCGGTCGTGAAGATCGCCGTGCAGCACCATGAGCGAGTGCAGGAGGCTGTTCAGCTCCCGCCATCGCTTCGCCGCCATCGCGGCGTTGATCTCCGGCGGGCGCTTCAGCTCATAGCCTTCGAAGGGTCGGCCTCCGCGCGCTTCGCCCTGGGGTCCCCGATTGTGTTCCCTCAACGGCATCCTCCGATGGGTTCGACGCGTGCCCGCTGCGATTCCCGTGCCAGAATCGGGGGGCGGATCGCCCTTCTGGCGCGTCTTTCTGCCCCTTCCCTCCCTCTATTTCAAGCGCCCATCCTCCCGCCAGGCATCCCAAGGTGAACCGTTTTTCATGAGTGTGCAAAACGATGCACTCTCCCCACGGGAGCCGCCGCCCCGGGGTTCCCGGCCATGCGGCCGCCCTCAAGCCTCCGTCGATGCGGGGCTTTACGCAACTCATCGCGCCCGGGCGCTCCTTTTCCGATCCTCCTAACCCTCCGCGGCGCTCCGCCGCGCGCCGCTCGACATGCAAAGTCTTGCGACCCTTCGCTTCGTCGCGATCGACCCGCCGGGACCCGCCCTCCGCGAAAGAACGGTTTGTCGTTCAACGACTTGGCGCCCTGTGAAGAGTGACAAGCGACACTGGCACGCGCCTTGCCATAGTCCGCCTCCATCGGGTTGTTTCCATTCAAACCATTTTTCTAAGGAGGGACCATGAAGGCTATGTTCACCCGTTTCTGGAGGAGCGAGGAGGGCCAGGACTTGGCCGAGTATGCGTTGCTGATCGCGCTCATCGCGCTGGTCGTCATCGCCGCGGTCACGTTGCTCGGCACTCAGATCCAGGCCGTGTTCAACAGCATCGCCAACAGCTTGAACCCATAGTTTTCCCGTCAGAGTCGCAAGTCTTGTGGGGAGGGGCCCGGCCGGTCCCCTCCCCTCCTCTGACACTACTTCCGGCGGCGGCACGCTGCCGCTGGATGGACGATCCAAGAGCCCGATGAGCGGACCGCGAATCGCGGAGCCGAGCCGGAGATTCTGGAGGGAGCTGGTCCGCTCTCTTCTGCGGGATCGGCGGGCCCAGGACCTGGCGGAGTACGGCATGCTGGCAGCGCTCATCGCTGTGGTCGCCATTGTAGCCATCGCGGCGGTCGGCAGCACGCTCACGGCGCTCTGGTCGACCATCACCTCGGCGTTCGGGGCGCTTCCCTAGGAACCCTTTTCAGAGTCGGAGAGGAACACCCCATGATGCTTCATCTATCCGTCATCCTCCTCTCCGGGGCCGCCTGCGTCACCGATCTGAGGTGGCGCCGCATTCCGAATCTGATGGTCCTCTCCGGCCTGTGTCTCGGTTTCGCCCTGAACGCCTGGGCCGGCGGCCTGCCGGGTCTGGGACAGAGTCTTCTCGGCGCCGCGCTGGGACTCCTTCTGTTCCTCCCCTTCTTCGCGCTCGGCGGGATGGGGGCCGGAGACGTGAAGCTTCTGGCGGCTCTCGGGGCGCTCCTCGGTCCCCTGGATCTGCTGCGGGTGGCCCTGGCCGCGGCGCTGGCCGGCGGCCTCCTCGCCCTGGCGGCCGCCGCCTGGCAGCGCCGGCTGGGTGCGACGTTTCGCGCCGTCGGCGGCCTGCTCTCGTTTTGGATTTCCGGCGGGCTGCGACCCGCCTATGAATGGAGTCTTGATAACCCCGGGACTCTGAAGATTCCTTACGCAGTTCCCGTCGCGGTAGGCGCCTGGCTGATGGTTCTGGCTCGATGGAGCGCGCCGTGAGGACCACCCGGCGCCGCCTCAAAAGCTCCCTGCGACGGGAAGGCTCGGGTCAGAGTCTGGTCGAGTTCGCCTTGGTCGTCGTGATGTTCCTCCTGCTCGTCGTGGGAATCGTGGAGTTCGGCAGGGCGTGGAATCTATATCAGATTCTCGCCAACGCCAGCCGGGAAGGGGCGCGGCTCGCCGCCCTCCCCAACGGCTTCACGAGCGCGGCCGCCGTGAGGACCACCGTTCAGAACTACCTGGCGACCGGCAACGTCCCGCCGGGAAAGACGACGATCGCCATCGGCGGCGCGGGTGTCGACGGCGGCACGGGCACCCAGGTCTCGGTCACGTTGACCTATCCGTACACGTTCCTTTTCGTCGGCCCCATCGTCCGTCTGATCAATCCGGGTGCGACGGCCGGGGCCGACGTGACTATCCAGGCGCAAAGCGTGATGCGCAACGAATGAAAGACCGTTTTCCGGCCGGGCCCATGAACGTCCCGAGCCCAAGGAGGTTCGCATCGTGAGAAGGATTTTCGTGATCAGCATCCTGATTCTGGCGATCGGCTCGGGCGGCGCCGCCAGCATCCTCACCTACCGGATTCTCAAGAACCGGCAGATGAGCGATCTCGCCGGCGGCCCGAAGCCCGCCCCCACCTTCCCGATGGTGGTGGCGGCCGTGAAGCTTCCGTATGGAACGGTGCTCCAGGCGGAGCACGTGAAGACGATGGAATGGGCCTCCACCGTGCGCCCTGAGGGATCGTTCTCGGATCCGCAGGCGGTGCTCGGCCGCGCCATCACCGAGGGGGTCGTTCCCGGCGAGCCCGTTCTCGAGGGACGCCTGGCGCCCCGGGATGCCGGCGGCGGCCTGGCCAGCGTCATTCCCAAGGGGAAGCGGGCGGTGAGCGTGCGCGTCAACGAGATCATCGGGGTGGCGGGCTTCGTCCTGCCCCGGACGCGGGTGGACGTTCTGGTGAGCGTCAACCCGGGCGGGGAGAAGGGGCGCAGCGCCAGCAAGATGATCCTCCAGAACGTCGAGGTCCTGGCGGCGGGCCAGAAGATCGAGCAGGACGCCGAGGGCAAGCCAGAGACGGTGAACGTCATCACGCTCTTGGTCAATCCCGAGGAGGCCGAGAAGCTCACGCTCGCCAGCCACGAAGGCGAGCTGCAGCTGGCTCTCCGGAACAGCCTCGATCTCGACTCCGTCACGACGGGAGGAGCGAATCTCTCGGCGATGGTCCAGGGGACGCGCCGCGAGCCGGTTCGCATCCGCACCGAAGCGCCGGGGCCGCGGCCTCCGGCCGCTCCGACCGTGGAAGTGATCCGGGGCAGCAAGCGGACCACGGAGAGCTTCTGACATGAAAAACATCCAGCGATTCCCGATGCGTCGATTCCTGGTCGCGATCCTCCTCGCGGCGCTCCTGGCGGACGGGACGACCGGCCCCCGGGCCGCCGCGCCCCCGGCCGCCGCGCTGCCGAGCCCGCCCAACGTCCTCGCCTCGCTCGCCGCCGAAGGGTCGCGGGACGGGTCCGGCACCCGCGTCACCATGCAGGGGAACCTCCCTCTGAGCTATTCGCTGGCCGCCCCCTGGGAGAAGCCCTGGTACCTGACCCTGAACAACGTCGATCCCGGGAAGGTCGGCGGCGAGCTGCCGGTGGGCACGCCGCAGGTCGACCGCATCGTCGTCCGCTCGCTTTCCGACGCCGCCGGCGGGCCGGCCACCCGCCTGGAGTTCCAGGGCGGCTCCGCCGACAGCCGCCGCGTGGTCGTGAGGGGGAACAGCCTGATCGTGGAACTCGCCGGAGGGCAGCCGGCGGCGGTCCAGCCTGCTTCTCCCGCGCCGGTTGCGCCTCCCGTTCCCGTCGCCGAGACGCGCGGCTACCGTCCGGCCGAGCTGCGCAGCGCGGCGCCGGTTGCCGCCGCGTCACCCGCCCCCGGTCCAATGGATCTGACGGTCGCGGCGGGAAAATCGCGGACGCTCGATCTGTCCTCCCCCGCCACGCGCGTCTCCGTGACGAACCCGGCCATCGCGGACGCGGTCGTCATTTCGCCCCAGCAGATCCTGATCAACGGCATCGCGCCGGGAAGCACCAGCCTGCTGGTGTGGACGCGCTCCGGCGAGTCACGGAACTACAACCTGTCGGTCGCCATGGACACCGAGACGCTGTCGGGCAGGCTGCGTGACATCTTCCCCGATCAGCAGATATCGGTCGCCGCTTCCAAGGACACGCTGGTCCTCTACGGTACGGTCACCAAGCCGGAGATCGGGGAGAAGGCCGTCAAGGTCGCGGCCGATTATTCCTCGAAGGTGGTGAACAACCTCACCTACCCCGCCAACGGCCGCCGGCAGATCATGCTGAAAGTGATCTTCGCCGAGGTGAACCGTGAGGCGATGACCGAGCTGTCGGCTTCTCTCGTCCGGGTCGATCCCAACCATCCACGCGGCGACCACGAAGGATTGAGCGGCACCGGAGTGCCCGGCGCTCTGGGGAACTGGATCAACCGGCCCCAGGGACCCGACTTCCCCTTCGGCGAAGCCATCAACCTTTACGCCTTCAATTTCGCCGACAAGATCGGCGCCTTCGTCACGGCGATGAAGACGCGCGGGCTGCTCCAGGTCCTCGCCGAGCCCACGCTGATCACGGCCGACGGACAGAAAGCGTCGTTCCTGGCGGGAGGCGAGTTCCCCATCCCGGTGGCCCAGGCGGGCGCCGGCTTCACCTCCGTCACCATCATCTTCAAGAAGTTCGGCATCAGCCTCGACTTCACCCCCGAGATTCGCGAGGACCAGACCATCGTCCTGAAGGTGGAGCCCGAGGTGTCGTCCCTCGACTTCGCCAACTCCGTCGTGCTCGCGGGGTTCTCCATCCCCTCGCTGCGGGTGCGCCGCGCCAATACCGAGGTGGAGCTCAAGAACGGCCAGAGCTTCGCCATCGCCGGACTCTATTCGGCGGACCTCCAGCAGACGAAGAAGAAGATTCCGCTCCTCGGGGACATCCCGCTGCTCGGCTACCTGTTCAAGAGCAAGAACCTGAACCGGAACAAGAGCGAGCTGCTGGTGATCGCCACGCCGGAGCTGGTGGAGCCGTTGCCCGTCGGAGAGAAGCCGGCGCTGCCGAAGTTCGACATGACATTCGACCTCGACAAGACGCCGAAGTCGAAGTCGGGCGCGCCCAAGTCGCACGCCGAGGTGAAATAGCTCATGAAAACCGAAGGTGCCACGGCCGATCTCCGAGGGGCGCGATGCTCTGCGAACCCCGGAGCCCGCCGGGGTGAGCGCGGCGCCATCATCATCCTGGCCGCCTTGGTCATGATCGTGGTGCTCGGCGCCGCGGCGCTGGCCATCGACGTGGGGGTGCTCTACACGGCGCGGACGCAATGCCAGAACGCCGCCGATTCGGGGGCGCTCGCCTGCGCCGGGTACATGCTGACCCTGAACAACCTGAACGCCGGGGCGGTGAGCAAGCTCAAGAACAAGGGAGTGGAGTACGCCAATCTCAACAAGGTGCTCTCGCAGCCCGTCACCATCACTCCCGCGAACGTCACGGTCAATCTGGGCTTGAAGCGCTGCAAGGTTTGCGTTCCGCGGACCACGGCGAGTGGCAATCCCGTGCCAACCTATTTCGCCCGCGTCTGGAACCGCTACTCCGCCGACGTCTCGGCGTGCGCCACCGCCGAGATCGCCAACGCCCAGACGGCGAACTGCATCAAGCCGTGGGCCCTTCCCGACGCCTTCGACGACGCCAATGGTAACGGCGCCTTCGACGCCGGTGAGTACTACGCCCCGGGAGTCACCTCCTACGGCACCGATTACCGTCACAACGGCAACGACGTCGGGGTCTCGATCATCGTGAAGCAATCCAACCCGCAGTCGGCCATCGCTCCGGGACAGTTCTTCCCCATCGACCTCCCGATCCCGACCTCCCCGGACACCGGGGGCGATCGCTACCGCGACAACATCGTCTCGTGCAACACCACGGGGGTGAACATCGGCGACACCCTCTTCACCGAGAACGGTAACATGATCGGCCCCACCAAGCAGGGCGTCGACGACCTCATCGCGCTCGATCCGAACGCCGTCTGGGACTCGGCCGCCGGGCAGATCGCCAACAGCGCCTATGGCGCGGCGGGAAGTCCCCGGATCATCCGGATTCCCTTCTTCGATCCCAACGCGCCCCCGGTTTCGGGAAAGACCACGGTGATCGTGACGAACATCGCGAGCCTGTTCCTGGAGAGCATCGACGGCAACGGCGTCGTGCACGCCAGGATCATGCTCGCCACGGGGCAGAGCCCCGGCGGGAGTCCGGGCGGCCTCCAGTTCGTGAGGCTGGTCGAATGACCCCCAAGACCCCGTTCAGCGAGCTGCTCGTCCTTTCGGATCGTCCGGCGTTCCTCGCCGAGATCCGGCAAGCCCTCGGCGGCGCCGAGGGCATCTCCGTGACGCCGGTCGACGGCACGCCGCGGCCCGGCAGCCTGGCCGCCTGCCTCGCGGCCCTCGATGCGCGCCGCCACGGGATCCTTCTCGTGGACGCCCACGGCGATGCTTCGGCGGCGCTCCTCCTGGCCCAGGCGGTTTTCGACCACCGGCCCGGCTCCCGGGTATTCCTCGCCGGGGCCGCCGGCGATCCCGACCTGATCCTGCGGGCGCTGCGCGCCGGCGCGGCCGAATATCTTCCCCTGCCGGTAGAGCGGCGCTCGCTGATGGAGGCGATCCTACGCCTCTGGCGCCGGCTCTCTCCGGAGACGCCGGGCGCGGCGCCCGGGCGAGGGAAGATCCTCACCTTCCTGGGAAGCAAAGGGGGCTGCGGGACGACCACGCTCTCCGCCAACCTGGCCGTGACGCTGGCCGCCCGGGGAAGCTCCACCCTGCTCGTCGACCTCGACTTCACCGGGGGAGACGCCGCAATGTTCCTCAACCTCACTCCCGCTTTCACCGTGGCCGACGTGGTGCAGAACGCCCACCGCCTGGATCGCGACCTCCTCGGCGGGATGGTGGTGAAGCACGTCTCCGGGGTCGAGATGCTCGCGGCCGGCGAGGACCCGCTCCGATCCCGCACGCTCGAGCCGGCGAGAATCGGCCAAGTCCTGGCGTTCTGCCGGGACCATTACGAGCACGTGGTGGTGAACACCCGCGAAACCGACGACCCGATCACCCAGGCCGCGGTGAGCCAGGCCGACCTGATCCACCTCGTCACGTGCCTCGACTTCCTGGCGCTGCGGCGGGCCCAGTGGTCGCTGCGCCGGCTGGCCCGCTTCGGCATCTCACGGGACGTCATCCGGCTGGTGGTGAACCGCTACGAGAAGAACCCCTACATCTCGCTCGAAGAGGCGGAGAAGATCCTCGACATCAAGGCCGCCTGGACGGTTCCCCTCGATCTCAAGACCGCGCAGGAAGCCTTGAACGACGGGATTCCGTTCGTGACCCGCAGCCGCAACGGGATCTTGAAGAGCTTCGAGTCCTACGCCGAGAACCTCCTCCCGGCCGGCCGGACGGCAAGCCCCCCGGCCGCACCGCGGCGGTCCCGCTGGTTCGGATCGCGGGCCTCGGCCCGCCCGAGCGAAGGAGGAGCCACCGCATGAGCCGATCAGGAGGATTACGATGAAGCCGGCTGTCGAATACTCGGGCGTCCCGACGACCGCGGAGTTCCAGCAGCTCAAGGCCAAGCTGCACCGCACCGTCCTCGATCGCCTGAACCTCGAGTCGCTGCAGCAAATGGAGCGGGAGGCCGCGGTCTCCGGAATACGCTCCCTGATCACCGACCTGATGAACCAGGAAATCACGCCGCTGAGCACCGCGGAGCGCCGGCTGATCATCGACGAGATCCTCAACGAGATCTTCGGCCTCGGGCCCCTGGAGCCGCTTCTGGCCGACCCCGCGATCAACGACATCCTGGTGAACACGCACGATCAGATCTTCGTCGAGCGCAACGGCCGCCTCGAGAGGTCGCCCGTGGGATTCAAGGACGACAACCACCTGATGCAGATCATCGATCGGATCGTTTCGCGGGTCGGGCGCCGGATCGACGAGTCGTCGCCGATGGTGGATGCGCGGCTTCACGACGGCTCCCGGATCAATGCGATCATCCCGCCGCTGTCGATCGACGGCCCGCACCTTTCCATCCGCAAGTTCCGCAAGGACGCGCTCGTCGGCGAGGACCTGATCCGCTACGGATCGCTGACCGCCCCGATCCTGGAGCTGATGGCGGGGTGCGTGAAGGCCCGGCTGAACGTGCTGATCTCCGGCGGCACGGGCGCGGGCAAGACCACCCTCCTGAACGTGCTCTCGTCATTCATTCCGGCTGCGGAGCGGATCGTCACGATCGAGGACTCGGCGGAGCTCCAGCTCCGCCAGGAGCACGTCGTGCGGCTCGAGACCCGGCCGCCCAACATCGAAGGGGAGGGCCAGGTCACGCAGCGCCAGCTCGTCATCAACAGCCTGCGGATGCGCCCCGACCGCATTGTCATCGGCGAAGTCCGGGGCGGCGAGGCGATCGACATGCTCCAGGCGATGAACACGGGGCATGACGGCTCGCTCACGACGATCCACGCCAACACCGCCCGGGACGCCCTGGCGCGCCTCGAGACGATGGTCGCCATGGCCGGCTTCCAGCTTCCTCCGCGCGCCGTGAAGGAGCAGATCGCCTCCGCCATCGACCTGGTGATCCAGGTGGCGCGGAATTCCGACGGCACGCGCCGCGTGACGAGCCTGTCGGAAATCATCGGCATGGAGGAAAACGTCATCACGATGCAGGAGATCTTCCTCTTCGAGAAGCAGGGAATCGACGAGGAAGGGCGGGTCGTCGGACGGTTCCGGCCCACCGGAATCCGTCCCCGTTTCGCCGACCGCCTGCGGATCGCCGGCATCGTCCTGCCCCTGGAGATGTTCGACGAGGACCTCGCCGATGCCCCTGCGCGGGCCTGGAGATAACCGATGCTGGCGGTGATCTTGCTGGTCTTCTTCTCCACCTCGCTGCTGGTGCTCGGCGCCTCCTTCATGTTCGTCCGCCGTCCCAGCCGGAGCGTGGAGCGCCTGATGATGGCGCGCGCCGGCGTCGCGGCGCTCTCCGCCGCCGGGGCGGGCGAGGAGGAGCTCAACATCCTCCGCGATCGGTCCCTGAGCGGCATCGCCCCCATGCACCGGACGTTGGCGAAGCTGCGGATTGGAGCCTGGCTCTCCCGGCTGCTGACGCAGGCGGACGTCAAGATGAAGACGGGGACCCTGGTCCTGTCGATCGGCGTTTTCGCGCTCGTCGGCTACCTCCTCGCGACGCTCTTCCGGTTCGGCATCCCGCTCGCCGTCCTGGTGGGGGTCCTGACGGGAACCATCCCGGTCCTGATCGTCCTGCGCATTCGCAGCCGCCGGCTCCGGAGGTTCGAGGCGCAGTTCCCGGACGCGATCGATCTCCTGTCGCGCGCCATCCGCGCCGGGCACGCCTTCAACACCGGAGTCAAAATGATCGCCGACGAGATGCCCGAGCCGGTGGGCAAGGAATTCCAGCGCGTCTTCGAGGAGCAGAACTACGGGCTCCCGATGAAGTCGGCCCTGCTCAACCTCCTGGAGCGCGTCGAGCTGCTCGATCTCAGGCTCTTCGTGGTGGCGGTGCTGATCCAGAGGCAATCGGGCGGCAACCTCGCGGAGCTCCTGAGCAAGATCGCCCAGACCATCCGCGAGCGCTTCCGGATCTTCCGGCAGCTGAAAGTCCACACGGCCCAGGCCAAGATGACGGGCATCATCCTCATGTGCCTGCCTCCGGTGATGGGCGGCGTGACTTTGGCCTTGAACTACGAGTACATGAAGATCATCTTCCAGGATCCGTGGGGGATCCGGATGCTGATCGGGGCCGCGGTGCTTCAACTCGTGGGCCTGGTCTGGATTCGCAAAATCGTCAACATCGAAGTGTGAGGGCGACGTGGAACTCATCGTGCTGCTAGGCCTGATTCTGACCTTCATGCTCTCCGCCACCGCGGCTGGGTATCTCGCGCTGCGGCCGCGCCATGCCGCGGCCCGCCGGCTCCGGGAGCTCCCGTCACCTCAGGCGATGGAAGAGATCGCGGCACCTGTCGCGGCCCCGACCGATCCCGAGACCCTTCGCTCGATCCGCAAAAAGGCCTTCAAGGCCCCCCTGTCGATGGCCGACGCCTCGGCGACCCAGAAAGCGCTGTTTCACGCCGGCTATCGATCCGGGACGGCTCTCGCCACCTACAATCTCTGGAGGGTCGTGACGCTCGCCGGCCTGCCGGCGCTGTTCTGGATTGGCACCCTCCACCTCCCCATGACCCCCGCCTACCGTTTCCTGGGGATCGTCCTTCTGGCGCTCGCCGGACTCATCCTGCCGAAGCTGGTTCTGCGCGCCCTGGCCCGCCGCCGGCAGCACCGGCTGCGCCTGAGCCTGCCCGATGCTCTCGATCTCCTGGTGGTCTGCGTGGAGGCCGGCATGGGGCTCAACCAGGCGATCGTCAAGGTGGCGGAGGAGCTGGAGCGCACCCATCCGGAGATCAGCCAGGAGCTGAAGCTCGTGAACCTCGAGATTCGCGCCGGGCGCACCCGGGGGGAGGCGCTGCGCAATCTCGGGGAGAGGACCGGCGTGGACGACATCATCTCCCTCGCCGCCATGCTGATCCAGACCGACAAGTTCGGCACGAGCATCGCGCGGTCGCTGCGCGTCCATTCCGACTCCCTCCGGACCGAGAGAATCCAGAGAGCCGAGGAGGCCGCGGCCAAGACCACGATCAAACTGATTTTTCCGCTGCTCTTCTGCATCTTTCCGGCGCTGCTCACGGTGATCCTGGGCCCGGCTTTCCTGAACCTGGCCCAGATCTTCAGTAACACGCTGCAGACGACGAAGTAAGGGGGACTCGAGCCGTGCGGGCGATGAATCGGGACCGGGGGACGGAGCTGGCGCGCCGCGTCGAGAAAGCCGACCGCTTCTGGAAGCGGCTGCGGGGCCTGTCCGGCCGCCGGGAGCTGCCGCGCGGCGAGGCCCTCTGGATCGTCCCGTGCCGGGGCGTCCATACGCGCGGGATGAGCTTCCCTATCGACGTGCTGTTCCTGGACCGGGACCGCCGGGTGCTCGGCGTGGAGGAGAATCTCGCCCCGGGGCGGGTCGCTCCCGTCCGCTGGCGGGCGCGCACCGTGCTGGAGCTGCCCGCCGGGACCGTCCGGGGATCCGCCACGCGGATTGGGGATCACATCGACTTCGAAACTCGGGAGGAAACGCGATGAGCGGCGCGCCTTTGGAAATCCTGACCGAACCTTGCCCCCTTACCGGCGCCCCGCGCGCTCCGCGGACCCTGGCGGAGACGGGTCTCTCGGCCTCCTTCCTGTTCGACCTGACGCTGAAGACCCTCTACTACCAGAACGAGATGAAGGGGTCCGAGATCGCCGATTCCCTGCGGCTTCCGTTCCACGTGGTCGAGGAGACGCTCGAGTCGCTCAAGCGCGAGAAGCTGATCGAGCTCAAGGGCACCGAGGGGCCGAGCCGGGCCTCCTACCGGTTCCTGATCCTCTCGGCGGGCCGCGACCGGGCGCGCGAAGCGTTGTCGGTGAGCCGCTACGTGGGACCCGCCCCCGTCTCCCTCGAAGATTATTCCCGCAAGGTGATCGACCAGAACCAGGGGCTGGAGAGAATCCCCACCGAAAGGCTGAGCGAGGCCTTCTCGCACCTCGTCCTCCCGGAGGGGACGCTCGAGCGCGTCGGGCCGGCGGTGGCCGCGAGAAAATCGGTCTTTCTCTACGGCGCCCCGGGAAACGGCAAGACGGTCCTGGCGGAGGCCGTGGGACGCGCTCTGGGCGGGTCGATCTTCGTGCCGCACGCGGTGGAGATGGACCAGCAGGTGATCCGGATCTACGACCCCGTCTTTCACGGCGAGGAGTCCGGCCCCGCCGGCGCCGAGGTGCCGCTCGCGGGAGCGCTCGCCGATCGCCGCTGGGTACGGGCCGGACGCCCCGTCGTCTTCAGCGGCGGCGAGCTGACCCTGGAGATGCTCGACCTGATCTTCAACGATCGCGAAGGCTTCTACCAGGCGCCGCTGCAGATGAAAGCCAACGGGGGCGTCTTCATCCTGGACGATTTCGGCCGGCAGCTCGTGCAGCCGCGAGACCTCCTGAACCGCTGGATCGTTCCCTTGGAGAAGGGGGTGGACTATCTGACGCTCCACACGGGGCGGAAATTCCCCGTCCCCTTCCGGACGCTGGTCATCTTCGCCACCAACCTCAGGCCGCACGATCTGGTGGACGAGGCGTTCCTGCGCCGCATCCGCTACAAGATCGCCATGACCGATCCGACGCGCCGGGAATACCGGGAGATTTTCCGGTTGGAATGCGACCGCCGGGGGATCACCGAAGGGTGGGAGTGGGCCGCCGAATACCTGTTCACCGAGTACTACGAGAAGCAGGGCTTTCCCCCCCGCGCCTGCCATCCGCGGGACATCCTGGAGAAGATCGTCGACGCCGCCCTGTTCGAAGGGATCACGCCGTCACTCGACGCCGAAACCCTCGATCGCGTGTGCGGCTCCTATTTCCTCACCGATTCGGCCGATCTGATTCTCTGAGGCGGGCGAAGGGACCCCCGCCCGGTTCAGGCCAGACGCGGCGGGCCGTGGGGAACCACTGGCAGCGTCAGCATCGTGTGCAGCCCCGGAGGCACCGCGACGATCCGCCGGATGGCGTTGACCACGATCGACGCCGTGGCCGAGTCGCCCGGGATTCCTCCAGGAATGATCAGCTTCAGAGGAGGGTCTCCCTCGATCTGGACCCGATCCTCCTCCACCTCGACCCCCGCGGCGATCGTGACTTCGAGAGACACCCGCTCGAGATCCTCGGTGAACAGCGCCGCCCGGGTGCGCGTGCCCAGCACCGATCCCACCGGAATCGTCATGCTCCCCGCCCGCACTTCCCGTTGGGCGATCACCGGCTCGGAGGATTCCGTGACTTGCCGCGCCGCCCATCCGAGGGCCGAGCCCAGAAGGGCGGCCGACTCGCCCAGCCCCACGTGGCCCATGCTTCCTTGCGCGGCTCCCTTCGTCCGGTAGGCGTCCAGGCTCAGCCCCATGCCGACCTTCAGGCGCAGCGGCTCGCGACGCCGGGCCACGTCCACCATCCGCGAGGCGCGCACCTTGTCGACCCTCCGGCAGGCGCTCGCCAGCACCGCCGGCACGAGATCGAGGATGAACCCCGGATTGACACCCGCTCCGACCAGACCGACGCGGTGCTCGCGGGCCAGGGCGTCCAGACGCTGGGCAAGCAGCGCGTGATGCAGCCAAGGGTAGGCCAGCTCTTCGCACGTCGAGATGCAGTGATATCCGGAGGAGAGGATCTCCTCCAGTTGGGGGAGCACCGAGGGAAGCCGGGATCCGGTCGCGTGCAGGACGACCCGCGAGGGTTGCGGCATCGGCAGATCCCCTAGGTTCGGAACGATCCGCGGAAGCCGGTGGGCCTGCGGGCCCAGCACCTCCTCGAGGGGGCGCCCCGCGACTCCGGGTGCCCGATCGACGCCGCCGATGAGCTCGAGATCCTGGCGCGCGAGCGTCTCCTTCGCCAAGGTCTGGCCGATCGGCCCCAGGCCGAACTGGATCACTCGAATCTTCTGGCTGCTCATGGAATCTCCCGAAGAGAGGCCGCTGGCTGCCGAGGGCCGGCCGCGCCGCCCACGATAGGCGCGCCCGCCGCCTCTGTCAAACCTCGCCGCCTGCCTTCCCTTGCAGAGCCGGCGTGGGCGATGTGCTACTCTCGGCGCTTCACGGAGAGGAGGAGCTTCCATGCGCCGCGCCCCTTCCACGGCGATCGCCGGCTCGATCACCGACGTCCCGGGCCTCCGCGCCGGCCATGCCCAGGACTTCGCCGCCGTCACTGGCTTCACGGTCGTCCTGTGCGACCGCGGGGCGATTTGCGGCGTCGATCTGCGGGGCGGGGCGTCGAGCGTCCGCAACCCGACCGTGGCCCGGCCCGGACACGTGGTGGAGCGGGTTCACGCCGTCTTCCTGACGGGCGGCAGCGCCTTCGGCCTCGACGCGGCGGCGGGAGTGATGCAATACCTCGAGGAAGAGGGCGTCGGAGAGCCGGTGAGAGCATTCCGCGTGCCCATCGTGACGGGAGCCGCGCTCTTCGATCTGGCGATCGGCAGCCACCTCCGGCGGCCCGACGCCGCGATGGCCTACGGCGCCTGCCGTGGCGCGCGCGGGGCGGGCCTTGCGGAAGGCAGCGTGGGAGCTGGAACGGGAGCGACGGTCGGCAAAATCTTTGGCATGTCCCGTGCCATGAAAGGCGGAATCGGCACCGCCTCCCGCGCGCTCGGGCGGCTGCGCGTCGGGGCGCTCGCGGTGGTCAACGCCTTCGGCGACGTGGTCGATCCCGCGCTCGGCCGGATCGTGGCGGGCGCCCGCACCGCCTCGGGCCGCGGCCTGGCCGGCACCGAGAGCCTGCTGCGCTCCGGGGTCCGGCGGCAAGGCTCCCGGATCGAGAGCACGACGCTGGGGATCGTGGCCACCAACGCCCGTCTGGATCGGCCGGCGGCCTGCCGGCTTGCCGCCGTTTCGCAGGTGGCGCTCGCCCGGACCCTCTTCCCGGCCCACACCTCCTGGGACGGCGACCTGGTCTACGCCCTTTCCACGGGGACGCTCGAGGCCGATCGATCGGTGGTGGAGGCTCTCGGCGTGGAGACGCTGACGCAGGCCATCCTGCGGGGCGCCTCCCGCGCGCGCGGCCTCGGCGGGATCCCGGCGGCTCGCGATCGCCGTCGCCCGCCGGGATGGCTCAGAAAGCCCTGAGCTGCCGGAGGAACCCGGTGAAGTTGCGGCGCGTTTCGGGCAGGCTGTCGCCGCCGAATTTCTCCAGGAAAGCCTCCGCGAGGCTGTAGGCGACCATCGCCTCGCCAATCACGCCGGCCGCGGCGATCGCCGTGGCATCGGTCCTTTCCACCGCCGCTCCGAAGCTCTTCTTGGACACCAGATCCACCGATCGCAGCGCGCGCGGCAGCGTGGAGAGCGGCTTCACGTAGGCGCGCGCCCGGATCTCTTCGCCGTTGGTGATCCCCCCTTCCAGTCCCCCGGCCCGGTTCGTTTTCCGAAGGAAGGCCCGTTTCCGCGCATCGTAGAAGATCTCGTCATGGACCTCGGAGCCGCGGGCCAGGGCGTTGGAGAAGCCCGAGCCGATCTCGACCCCCTTGACCGAAGGGATCGAGAGGAGCACGCGGGCCAGGGTCCCCGAAAGGCGCAAGTCCCAATGCCGGTGACCGCCGAGGCCGGCGGGCACGCCGCGCGCGACCACCTGAAAGCTGCCCCCGACCGAATCGCCGCGCGCTCGGGCCGCGTCGATCTCCCGGATCATCCGCCGCTCCAGCCGGGGATCGGCGCAGCGCAGCGCCGTGCGCTCGCACGCCACGATCCGAGACCACGGAGCCTCGCGCGTGGCGGGGGCGGCGGCCCGTCCCACGGACGTGGTGTGGCTGGCGATCTCGATTCCAAAGCGCCCCAGCAACGATCGGCACACCGCCCCGACGGCCACCCGGGCCGCCGTCTCGCGGGCCGAGGCCCTTTCCAGGACGTCGCGGGCGTCGTGCGTGCCGTACTTGAGCGCCCCCGCCAGATCGGCGTGGCCGGGCCGCGGGCGCGTCACCCTCCGGGCGCGCTCCCCGCGGGGGGCGCTCTCCAGCGCCATCGCCGCGCTCCAGTTGGCGAAGTCGCGGTTCTCGATGAGCAGGGCGATGGGGCTTCCGAGCGTCTTGCCGAAGCGCACCCCCGCGAGAATCCGGATCTCGTCGGTTTCGATCTTCATCCGCCCTCCCCGGCCGTATCCTCCCATGCGCCGGCGCAGCTGGGACTGGATGTCGCCAGGCCGGAGCGGCACTCCCGCCGGAACGCCGTCCAGGATGGCGACCAGGGCCGGACCATGCGATTCTCCGGCGGTGAGGAAGCGCAGCACGCCGACGGGCCTCCCGATGCAAAGGGCGCCCATTATGATCCGCCAGCCCGGGGGTGTCAAAACGGCCCGGGGCGCGCCGGTTGCGGGGCCGGGAACCCTTCGAGTATAGTTTTTCGCCCGAGGAGATCTCCCCATGAAAATTCTCGACAGCCGCCAGACGAAAAGCATCGATCAGCGCGCCACCCGGGACTACGGCATTCCCGGGATCGTGCTGATGGAGAATGCCGGGCTGCAGATCGTCGACTTCCTCGAATCGCGCTACGACGACCTCGAGGATCGGGGCATCCTCATCCTCTGCGGCAAGGGGAACAACGGGGGGGACGGATTGGTCGCGGCGCGCCACCTCCACAACCGCGGCTACGACCTGCAGGTGCTCCTGTTCGGCCGGCGCTCGGAGATCAAGGGCGAGCCGCTGACCAACCTCTCCATCCTGGAAAAGATGAGCGTCGAGGTTCGCGAGATCGTCGACGTCCGCGCCTGGCACGAGTTCCTCCCTGAGCTGGCGCGCTACGACATGGTGCTCGACGCGCTGCTGGGCACGGGCGCCCGGGGCGGCGTCAAGGGATACCTCGAGGAGGTCATCCGGGACGTCAACAACGCCGCGGCGGAGCGGGTCGCGGTGGATCTCCCCTCGGGCCTCTCGGCCGACAGCAACGAAGTCCCCGGACAGTGCGTCCAGGCCGACGCCACCGTGACCTTCGCCTGCCCGAAGATCCCGCTCGTCTTCCTGCCGTCGGAGGAGAAGGCGGGTGAGGTCTACGTCGCCGACATCGGAATTCCGGAGGAGGCGGTCGACGCGGAGGAGGTCCGCCTGAATCTCGTCGAGCCCGGCCAGCTGGCACATTACCTGCCTCCGAGGAAGGTCGAGAGCCACAAGGGCGACTATGGGCACCTCCTCGTCGTCGCCGGCTCCAAGGGAAAGCCGGGGGCCGCCCGGATGGTCGCGGAAGGGGCGTTCCGCGCCGGCGTCGGTCTCGTCACCGTCGCCACGCCGGAAAGCGTGCAACCCATCCTCGCCCCCCAGGTGATGGAGATGATGACCGAACCGCTTCCCGAGACGCGCGAGGGGACGGTTTCCACCAAGGCGGCGGCGCGCGTGCTCAAGCTGCTGGACGGGAAAGGGGTGCTGACGCTGGGACCCGGACTTTCGACCGCGGCGGAGACCCAGTCGTTCATCCGGGAGATCGTGTCGGGGACGAGGCTCCCGCTGATTCTCGACGCCGACGGTCTGAACGCCTATTCGGCCGCGCCCGAGCAGCTGTCCGGAAAAGATCGGCCCCTCATTCTGACTCCCCACCCCGGCGAGATGGGCCGCCTGCTAGGGACCTCGTCGCAGGAGATCCAGAAGGACCGCATCGCCGTCTGCCAGAGATTCTCCACCGAGCATTCCTGCTTCCTCGTGTTGAAGGGATATCGGACCCTCATTGCGGATCCGGAGGGAAACGTCTGGGTCAACCCCACGGGAAACCCCGGGATGGCGACGGCCGGATCCGGCGACGTCCTGACGGGGATCCTCTCGGGGCTCGTGACCCAGGGGATCCCAATCCTCCATGCCGTTCTCCTGGGGGTCTACCTCCACGGCCTGGCGGCCGATCTCTGCGCCGAGCAGCGCGGCGAGCTCCCGCTGATGGCGCGCGATCTCATCGCCTTCCTTCCCGACGCCATGGCGCACCTTCTCAAGGGTCTGGACGGAGAGGAGTGAGGGGGACCGCCACGGCTGCCCCGGCGAACCTCATGCGGACGGTTTCGGAGGCCGAGACCTTTCAGGCGGGACGCGATCTGTCGGCGGACCTGCGCGCCGGCGACACCGTGCTGCTCGACGGGGACCTCGGGACCGGGAAGACGGTGTTCGCACGCGGCGTGGCGGCGGGACTCGGCGTCGATCCCCGCAGCGTCCACTCCCCCACCTTCACGCTGGTCAACGTCTACGCCGGCCGCCTTCCGGTGTATCACATCGATCTGTTCCGCATCGAGAAACCGGAGGATCTCAGGGAGCTCGGGTTGGAGGATGTCCTGGGCACCGACGGCGTCGCCCTGGTCGAATGGCCGGGGAGGCTGGGGCGCTACCGCCCCGCTGGAGCGATTCAGGTGACCTTGCGGGACGGCGGGGGGGAGCGGCGCGAGATCACCGTCGAGAGGCCGGCATCCTGAGCCCGAGCCACGCCGGGGAGACGCCGGGCCCGCTCGCTACGATTCCGTCCGGTAGTTGGGGGCTTCCTTGGTGATGACCACGTCGTGGGCGTGGGATTCCTTCAGGCCGGCCGCCGTCACGCGCAGGAACTTCGCCCGGGTCCGCAGCGATTCGATGTCGGGACAGCCGCAGTAGCCCATTCCTGACCGCAGCCCGCCGACCAACTGCGGCACCAGCGCCGTGACGCTCCCCTTGTAAGGGACCATCCCTTCGATGCCCTCGGGGACCAGCTTCTCCTCCGAGAACTCGTACTCCTGAAAATACCGGTCCGCGCTCCCCCGCTTCATCGCCGCGAGGGAGCCCATGCCGCGATACGACTTGAAGGTCCGGCCCTGGTAGAGGATCGTCTCCCCGGGCGCCTCCTCCGTCCCCGCCAGCAGGCTGCCGATCATCACGCTGTGCGCTCCGGCGCCCAGCGCTTTGGTGATGTCGCCCGAAACCTTGATGCCGCCGTCGGCGATGATCGGCACACCGTGACGCTTTCCCGCCCGGGCGCACGCGGCGATCGCCGTGATCTGCGGGACCCCCACGCCGGTCACGACCCGCGTCGTGCAGATCGATCCGGGGCCGATGCCGACCTTCACCGCGTCCACCCCGCAGCGGATCAGATCCTCCGCCCCCTCTTCGGTGGCCACGTTGCCGGCCACGAGCTCCATCGAGGGCAGGGCGTTCTTCATCGCCCGCGCCGCCTCCAGCACCGCTTTCGAATGTCCGTGCGCCGTGTCGATGAACAGGACGTCCACTTTCGCTTCGGCCAGCGCCTTGGCGCGGGCGATCGCCTCCTCCCCGACCCCGACGGCGGCGCCGACCCGCAGCCGGCCGAGCTGATCTTTGCTGGCGAACGGATACTTGATGTTCTTCTGGATGTCCTTGACGGTGATCAGGCCTTTGAGATGGTACCGATCGTCGACGACCAGAAGCTTCTCGATCTTGTGCTGGTGCAGCAGGCGCTTGGCCTCCTCGAGCGTGGTCCCGACCGGGACGGTGATCAGATTCTTTTTCGTCATCAGATCGGAGAGGGGCAGATCCAGGCGCGTCTCAAAGCGGAGATCGCGGTTCGTGAGGATCCCCAGCAGCCTGCCGGAAGGATCGGTGATCGGCACCCCCGAGATCTTGTACTTCTTCATGATTTCCAGCGCCTCGAAGATCCGGTTCTGAGGGCCCATGGTGATCGGGTCCACGATCATGCCGCTCTCCGAGCGCTTCACCTTGTCCACCTCCATCGCCTGCTCTTCGGTGGAGAGGTTCTTGTGGATGACGCCCATGCCGCCTTGCTGCGCCATGGCGATGGCGAGCCGGGACTCGGTGACGGTGTCCATGGCCGCGGAAATGAGCGGGACGTTCAGCCGGATTCTCCGCGTCAGCAGGGTGCCGGTGTCGACGCGGCTCGGCAGCACCTCGCTCTGCGCCGGGATCAGCAGCACGTCGTCGAAGGTGAGTCCTTCCGGCACCGGGGATTCGATCATGCCTTCACCCCTCCGTCAGCTCCGAGCTCCATGCACCACCTTGCCCTCCTCCACCGCGGCCCCGTGGCACTTCTTGTATTTCTTGCCGGAGCCGCAAGGGCACGGATCGTTCCGTCCCACCTTGCCGACGGCCCGCCGCGCCGGCTCCGGAGCCTCCTTGGCCGGCGCCGTGAAGACCAGATCGCGCTCCTGCCGGCGCCGCATCTGGTCCTCCTCTCTCTTCACCACCGGATCCATCAGGAACAGGAACCGGACGATGTCGTCCTCGATCCGCTCCTTCATGGCGGAGAACATCTCGAAGGACTCCCGCTTGTATTCGGTCAGGGGATCCCGCTGGCCGTAGCCCCGCAGCCCGATCCCCTCCTTGAGGTGGTCCATCGTCAGGAGATGATCCTTCCACTGGGTGTCGATGACGTTCAGCATCACCAGGCGCTCGTGCTGCCGCATGATCTCGGGTCCGAGCGCCGCCTCCTTGGCGGCGTAGCGGTCCTGGACGAGCTTCCCGAGGCGCTCCCGCAGCTCGGGGCGCGACACCTTGCCGAAATCGACCCCCTCGCGGACCGGGTCGATTCCGAAGAGGCGCAACATCTGGGTCGAGATCTCGGGCACCGACCAATCCTCGGGCTCCGCTTCCTCCGGCGCGTGCGTCTCGAGAATCCAGTCGAGAATCTCCTCCATCTTCTGGATCAGGTATTCCCCTTGCCCCTTCCCCTCCAGGAGCTCGCGACGCAGGCGGTAGATCTCGACCCGCTGCTTGTTCATGACGTCGTCGTACTCGAGGAGATGCTTCCGGATGTCGAAGTTCCGGGCCTCCACCTGCTTTTGAGCCCGCTCGATCGAGCGGGTGACCATGCCGTGGACGATCGGCACGTCCTCTTCCATCCCCAGCTTCTGCATGATCCCCTTCAGCCGGTCCGAGCCGAAGATCCGCAGGAGATCGTCCTCCAGCGAGAGGTAGAAGCGCGAGGAGCCCGGATCGCCTTGCCGGCCGGCCCGCCCCCGCAGCTGGTTGTCGATGCGCCGGGCCTCGTGCCGCTCCGTCCCGAGGATGTGCAGGCCGCCGAGCGCCACCACCTTGTCGTGTTCCTCGGCGCACCGCGACCGGGCCTCCGCGAGCGCTCCCGAATAGGCGGCCTCGGCGGCCGGGGGCGTCTCGAACGTCGCGGTGGCGACCGCCTTGCGCGCCAGGTATTCCGGATTGCCTCCCAGGAGGATGTCGGTGCCGCGGCCCGCCATGTTCGTCGCGATCGTGACCGCGCCCAGGCGGCCTGCCTGGGCGACGATCTCGGCCTCGCGCTCGTGGTACTTCGCGTTCAGGACGACGTGCGGCACCCCCTTCTTCTTGAGGAATCCCGAAAGGTGCTCCGATCTCTCGATCGAGACCGTGCCGACCAGGACCGGCTGGCCTTTTTCGTGCAGCTCCACGATCTCCTCGATGACGGCCCGGGCCTTCTCCTCCTCGGTGCGGTACACGACGTCCGGATTCTCCGCCCGGATCAAGGGCCGGTTCGTCGGGACCACCATGACCTCGAGTTTGTAGATCTTGTCGAACTCCACCGCCTCGGTGTCGGCCGTCCCGGTCATTCCGGCGAGCTTCTCGTACATCCGGAAGTAGTTCTGGAAGGTGATGGTCGCCAGCGTCTGGTTTTCCTTCTCGATCTTCACCTTCTCCTTCGCCTCGACCGCCTGGTGCAACCCGTCGCTCCAGCGCCTTCCGGGCATCAGCCGCCCCGTGAACTCGTCGACGATCACCACCTGGCCTTCCTTGACCATGTAGTCGACGTCCCGCTTGAACAGCACGTGCGCTTTGAGGGCCTGCTGGACGCAGTGGTTCACTTCCATCGCTTCGGGATCGTAGAGATTGGGGACTCCCAGGAGCTTCTCGACCTTCTCCACGCCGCCCTCCGTGAGGCTCACGGTCCGGGCCTTCTCGTCGACCTTGAAATCCTCCTCCCGGGCGAGGCGCGGAATGATGCGATCCACCTCGTAATACTTGTTGACCGACTCGTCCGAGGGGCCGGAGATGATCAGCGGGGTCCGCGCCTCGTCGATGAGGATCGAGTCGACCTCGTCGACGATGGCGAAAACGTGGCCGCGCTGGACGAAGGCGTCCAGCGAGTACTTCATATTGTCACGGAGGTAGTCGAAGCCGAACTCGTTGTTCGTCCCGTAGGTCACGTCGGCGGCGTACGCCTCCTGGCGCTGGGCGTCGTCGAGATCGTGCTGGATCACGCCGACCGAAAGCCCCAGGAACCGGTAGAGCCGGCCCATCCATTCGGCGTCACGGCGGGCCAGGTAGTCGTTCACCGTCACGACGTGCACTCCCCGGCCCGGGAGGCTGTTCAGATAGACGGGAAGGGTCGCCACGAGGGTCTTGCCTTCGCCGGTCTTCATCTCGGCGATCTTCCCGTGGTGCAGCACCATGCCTCCGATGAGCTGCACGTCGAAGTGCCTCATCCCCAAGGCCCGGCGTCCCGCTTCCCGGACGACGGCGAAGGCTTCATGCAGGAGATCGTCGAGGGCGGCTCCGGCCTCCAGCCGGCGCCGGAATTCAACCGTCTTCCCGGCGAGCTCCGCGTCGGAAAGGTTCTGCAGCCCGGGCTCGAGCGCGTTGATCGCCTGGACCCGCGGCGTGAGCTTCCGGAGCTCGCGTTCGTTCTTGCTGCCGATGATCTGCCGGAGGACTGCGTCGAGGAACATCCCGCCTCTTCCTAAATAATAGAACATACCCCAGAGCCCGACGGAGCGTCAAACAGTCCGCGGCTCCGGCGTCCTTGGAAAGCGCGCCGGGCGGCCCCGCGGCCGAGGGAGCGAGTTTCTAGAAACTGTTGAATTCGTCGAGGATGTAGCGGAGGGGGTCGACGTTGCGCTGGTGCAGGAGGACCTCGTAATGCAGGTGGGGACCGGTGCTCCGTCCCGTGCTTCCGACGGTGCCGATCACGTCGCCGCGATGCACCTTCTGGCCCGGCTTCACGCTGAAACTCTGCAGATGACCGAAGCGCGAGACCAGCCCGTATCCGTGGGAGATGAAGATCGAATTGCCGAAGCCGCCGCTCACCCCGGCCTGCGTCACCACCCCGTCAGCGGGAGCCACGACCCGGCTTCCCGGCGGGGCCACGATGTCGAGTCCCTGGTGGAAATCGCGCACTCCGGTGAACGGATCCCGCCTCCATCCAAAACCGTTGCCGTAGAGTCCCTTGACCGGCATGATGGAGGGTGTCGAGGAAAGCACCAGCGCCTGTTTGGCGTACGCCACGTCCAGGACCTTGAAGCTGTCCTGCAGCGCGCCCGTCCTCTGCTCCAGCATCTCGAGCTCCCCTTTCACGAAACGCGAGCCCTCCCCGGGCGAGAGGCTCCCCAGATCCAGGCCTCCCCCGGCCGCCGGCTGGTGCATCAGCGGTAGATTGTTCACGCCGATCATCAGGGCGAGCTGACTCGCCTTGGCCTCGAAATTGTTCATTTTGGCGCGCAGATCGCCCAGCGCGGCATCGATTTCCTCGTTCGACTTCTTGAGCTCGGCGTTCTGCCGGGCCAAGCGGGCCGAGACCCAGCTCAGGTAGGTCGAGCGGATGATGAAGTGGGGAAGAAGGACGCCGGAGAGGAAAAGGGCTCCCAGAAACACCCCGGCTCCCATCGCAAGGTTCTTGGAGACCCGCAGCCGGCGGAACTTCGCGGCGGCGTGCGGAACGATCATGATGGTGTAGAACTTTCGGCTCACGTCGCTCCCCTCGACGCCCGCAAAAAGCGGGTAATGCTAACACTCCCTGAGGGATGGTTCAAGAAAGGCGCCGCTGGAATCCCTGACCTTCCCGTGCTGCCTGCGACTCCCGCTCCCGATCTGGCTCCCCCATCGTCCGCTCAGCAGTATACATTATTGTAATTACTCATATCCTATCTTTTGACATTATATATCTCTTAAGAGGTTAATCAATATATTAGTTCTAGAGATATCATAACGGCGTGCTATCTGGATGGAGCAACGCCAGTTGTTTCAGCAAAATGGAGACTTCCGGTTGCGCGCCATCTTGGCCGCGTGCAAGAATGCCTTGCATGAGCGTGCAGTCCTTCCCTCAGGATGAAAAGGACCAGGCGGGGCAGCTCCTATTCGTCGGGTTCGAGGGCTCCGTCATGAACTCGTCCCTGGAACGGGATTTGCGCCGCATCCGTCCCGGCGGGATCATCCTCTTCAGCCGGAACCTCAAGGATGCTTCGCAAGTCGCCGACTTCTGCCGGGCTCTGCAGGGGCTTTCCGCCATTCCGCCCTTTCTCGCCATCGATCAGGAAGGGGGCCGCGTCAGCCGCTTGAAGGGGATCTTTCCGCCCATTCCCGCGAACCTTCCGATGTCCCGCTCCCGGGACGCCGGGTCGCTCATCGGCGAGCATGGACGGATGACCGGCCGGGGTCTGGCGCTTCTCGGGTTCAACCTGAACTTTGCTCCGGTCCTCGATCTCTCTGCCGCCGACAGCCCGAACGGCATCGGCGATCGGGCCTATGGCGAGGACCCGGAAACGGTCGCGCCGCTGGCGCGCGCTTTCTTGGAGGGACAGCGCGAGGCGGGGGTCCTCGGATGCGGCAAGCATTTCCCCGGGCTGGGCGGAGGGAACGTCGATTCGCATCTCGACCTGCCAAGGATCGAGCGCCCCGCCGACGCGCTGTGGAAACAGGATCTCGCTCCTTACCGCCGGCTCCGGGAGGTGCTGCCGATGGTGATGGTCGGCCACGCCTATTACCCGGCGCTCCAGGGATCGACCCGCGGCCCCGCCACGCTCTCTCGCGCGCTGGTGACGGATCTCCTGCGTTCCCGCATCGGATACCCGGGAGTGGTGGTCACCGACGACTTGGAGATGGGCGCGGTGGATCAGAAGCGTCCGGCGGGGGACGTCGTCCGGGAGGCGATCGAAGCGGGGAATGACCTCGTCATGTATTGCAACTCGTGGGAGCGCGTCGAGGAAGCCCACGCCTCCCTCGCCCGGGCCCTGAAGACGGGGAGAATCGGCCGCGCCCGCCTGGAGAGCATCCTCACCCGCGTCCTCGCGCTCAAAAAATCGCTGGCGGGCCCCCGCCAGACTCCCGGCTTCGACGCCGCGGCGTTCGAAGAAGTCTGCCGCTCCCTCGGGTCCCTCGAAGGCCGTCTCACGGCCTGACGGCCCTTAATCCTCCAAAGTCGGACGGCCCGTCAAGCGCCGGAATATTTCCAGATACTTCTCGCGGGTTCCGGCCACCACCTCCTCCGGCAGCGCGGGGACGGGAGGCTGCTTGTTCCAGCCGATGCGCTCCAGATAGTCCCGGACGTACTGCTTGTCGTAGGAGTCCTGCCCGCGACCCGGCTCGTACTTGTCGGCGGGCCAGAACCGTGAAGAGTCGGGGGTCAGGACCTCGTCGGCCAGGACGATTTCCCCTTCCACCGTCCCAAACTCGAATTTCGTGTCGGCGATGATCACCCCCGAGGACTCGGCGTGGCGGCTCGCCGCCTGGTAGAGCGCCAGGCTCAGCTCCTTCAGCTTCCGGGCGGCGTCGGACCCCACCCGGCGCATCAGGTCGTCGTAGGAGATGTTCTCGTCGTGGGCGTCGATCGCCTTGGTGGAAGGGGTGAAGATCGGCTCCGGCAGTTTCTCCGACTCCTTCAGGCCGGCGGGCAGGCGCACTCCGGAAACCGACCCCATCTTCTGGTACTCCTTCCAGCCCGAGCCCGCCAGATAGCCGCGGACCACGCACTCCGCCTCGAACATCTTCGCCTTCCTCACCAGCATCGATCGGCCGGAAAGCAGCTCGCGATGCCGTCCCAGGGAGCCAGGGTACTCGGCCGCCTTGCCGGTAATCAGGTGGTTGGGAACGATCTCGCGCGTCTTGCCGAACCAGAAGAGCGACAACTGATTCAGCACGCGCCCCTTGTCCGGGATGCCATTGGCCAGGACGTAATCGAAGGCCGAGATCCGGTCGGTCGAGACGATCAGCAGGCTCTCGCCGCAGGCGTAAAGATCCCGGACTTTTCCCCGGTTCAGGAGCTGCAGTTCGGAAAGCTCGGTTCGCAGAACGACGGGCGCGGCTGCCATCGGTCCTCCCTGGTATGGAAAACCGGGCATTCTAACGTCCCGCTCGCCGGGGAGTCAACGGCCTCCTGGCGCGGAGGAGCGGCGCGATCTTCAGCGAAGAGGGCGGACCTCCTGGACACCTTCGATCATCCAGAGGTCCGACAGAAGCTTGCGATGCTCGGCGTGGCTGTCACAGTATTGGAGGGTGAGCGTGATGCTCCCGTTGGTCGTCTTGAACTGCAGATTCTCCAGGGATTTCTCGTAGGAGGCGAGAAGCCGGGTGATCTGCTTGCGCGTCTTGCCGCCGTCGTCCGCGAAGACCACCAGGCAGTCGAACGTCCGGCATCTCGAGAGAATCTTCCGCTCCCCCATCCCGAGAACCGTCAGCGTCAGGAAAATCAGGAGGGTGCCCACCGCGGCCGGAATCATGTAGCCGGCGCCGATGAACAGCCCCACTGAGGCGACGACCCAGATCAGCGCCGCCGTGGTCAGGCCTGCGATGTGCCCCCGGGACTGGATGATCGTCCCGGCGCCGATGAAGCCGATTCCCGTCACTACCTGGGCGGCGATGCGTCCGGGATCCCCCGTCTTGCCCATCCCGCTGGCTCCCACCAGAATCGAGACCATCATGAAGTAGGTCGACCCCAGGCAGATTAAGATGTTCGTCCGGAAGCCCGCCGGCTTCTTCTTGAGCTCGCGCTCGATGCCGATGAGCCCGCCGCACAGGATGGCGGCCCCCGATTTGACGAGAAAGTCGTTCAGGAAATGCGATCCGACGGAGAGTTCCGGAAACAAGGGGCCTCCTGGGAGCACCGGCATCAGGCAACAATCTAATGCCGGAAGCAGTCCGCGGCAATCCGCTCAGGGGTTGGGAGCCTGGTAGGCGTGGGCGATTCCCTCCCGGGCCGCCTCCAGCGAAGTGGCCTCTTGCCCGCCGACGCGCACCGGGCTGTCCTCCTGAAGCGCCTCGGCCCTGCGATAGGCTTCGAGAGCCTCCTGCCGCTTTCCCTGCATGTCCAGTATCTGGCCGCTCCAGACGAGACTCCAGGCCAGCTGCATGCGGTGCGTCCGATCGGCGCGCGCGGCGACCTCCCCATAGGCCGCCAGGGCGCCCGGGTAGTCCTTGCGGAGGTGGAGCGCCTGGCCGAGCCAGAATCGGGCGTCCACGTCCGCGGGCTCCTTCTCCACCGCCGCCCGGAGAAGCCGCTCCGCTTCCGGCGCCGACCCCGAAGTCAGCAGGACCTTCGCCCGGGCCACGAGATAGGGCACGGTCTCCTCGCGGACGACCCGCCGGATCATCTCCACGGGGACGCGGCTGCGGGCGCGCGAAAGCTCCTCCCTCCAATCGGCTTCCGCCTCCTCGAAACTCACTCCGAAGATCTCCCGGAAGCGGATCCCGTTGCGCGAGCGCTCCTCCGGATTCTCGCTTCCCACCAATTCCGCGTAGGCGCGCCGGAATTTCTCCCATCCGTAACGCTCCGACAGGTAGCGGACGAAGCAGGCCGCTTCTGGGTACGCCACCCGCGGGCGGGTCAGGTCCTCTCCCAGGCTCCTCACCTCCATCAGCTCGGAAAGCGGCAGCAGCGCGCCTTCCGCCAGAAACCCCCGGCACCAGTCCTCGACGTCGGCCGCATACCGGCCGGCATTGTCGAAGTCCTTCTCCCGCGCGGTGGCGAATCCCTCGGAAAACAGAACCGGCGGGGAGCCGACGCGCCCCGCCACGAGATGCACCAGCTCGTGATGCGGATCGACTTTGCGGCGGGCTCCGTAGACTTCCACGATGGTGTTCCCGTAGGTCCATCCATCTCCCCGGTGCCCGGTCATTTTGCGGGCCAGCTCGGCGTCCGGATAAAGGAAGAAGACCACCTTACCGCGCAGCGTGACGGAGAGCTCACGACAAAGGCGCGACAGAATCTTCTCTCTTTGCTCGGTGATTCTCGTAAGGTCGGACGCCGCCTCGGAGCCCGGAAACACATAGAAAATGAAATGCTCGCTCTCGCGGACGCGGAACGGCGACAGGACCCGTCCCTCCCAGGCCACCCCTTCCCGGGCGGGGCGATAAGGCTGCAGAACGTAATCGCCGCGGTAGGGGGGCTCGAACAGGAACTCCTTGGCCGCTTCGTGGACTTTCCGGCCGGCGGCGGTCTCGGCGCTCAGGTCCACCCGCAGGCGGCCGTGATCGGGGCGCACGAAATAATCGAGCGTGATTTCCCCTTCCTGGCGCGGCGGCACGAGAGCCGGATATGCCGCTTCCCACAGCACTCCCGACCCGGAATCGAGGAACGCCGAGCGCACGCGCAGCCTCAGGGTCGCCGCCCGATCCCCGTCATTCCGCAGCCGCGCGCGCAGCGAGTTCCTTCCCCAGGCGACGCGCCCGAAGTCGACCGCGGTGACGGAGATGCCGGAATCGAGCTCCGCGGCCGGCCCGGAGGGAGGGGCGTCAGAGCCCCGGAGCGCTAGCAAGGCGAGCAGTGGAGGCAGGAGTGTGCTCCAGTTCACGAGGCGATTCTAGCATGCCGGTTAACGGCGCCGCGGAGCCCCGCGCCGGGCCTGAAACGCCTGCCCCCGGCGCGGCATCCCCGACCTCCAGGACGAACGCCACCGGGGCCCCGTCCCCTCTTCGGGCATCCGACAGGACGCTCCTCCGGCAGTCCGGAAAGGTCCGCCGGAGCTCCTCGAAAACCGCGCGGAATCGTCCGTGATTCTCGACCACGAACTCCTTGCGTCCGGGCATGGATCGGATGCGCTCCAGGTCGAGCGCCGCCGGATCTCTCAAGAGCGTCGTCGCCCGGCGCCGCGGAAACGTCAGGAACTGGAGCGTTTCCGGCTCCTCGCTGTAGAGGACGTAAATCGGGTGGTCCGGGGGGCGATGCGCCACGTAGCCCCCCATGAGGGTTTGAGTGGCCGCGAAATAGAACATCGCCCGGCGGCTCGTCCCGGCGCGCGCGAAATACTGCTCGCCGCAGAGCAAGCCGGCCGCCGTCAGGAGCGCCGCGACGGCGCCCCGTCCGAGGCGCGCCGAGAACCGGCTCCGCATCTCGCCCTCGAGCTCCTCGAGAAAGCGCCCTCCGGTCAGGCAGAACAGCGGCAGGTTGCCGATCAGGCGCGTCAAGCTCGGTCCGGCGAGCCCCACCGTCACGATCGTGCCTCCCAGGAACAGGAGAAGCACCATGTCTCCCTCGGAGCGGCGGCGGATCACCCCCGTCATGACCAGCACCAGACCGCACGCCATGAGAGCGGCCGAAACGGCGGTTTCCGGGAATCGGCCGATCGCCGCGTAGACGAGGCTCACGCCGTCGCCGAAATAGTAGAGCGATTGCATCACCCCGTAGCGGGCGGGATAGAACCCCGGCATGAGGAGCGCATACCAGACGTTGGCCGGGAGGGAGGCCTGGGGCGTTTGCCCGAGAACGTAGGCGCCGCGAGTGAAGATCTCGGCGGGATGCTCGCGCGCGTAGGCCATCTGGGGAACGAGGAGGAGCGCGAAAGGGATCGCGATCGCCGCCGTTTCTTTCCATCCGAGGGGTCTTTCCCGCGTCGTGAAACGCCTCAGGAATGCCCAGGCGGCCAGCAGCGGCGGCACGATGCGGAAGCTCGTGTAGCTGTACATCCCGATTCCGAGGATCGCCCCCAGGATCACGAACCAGCGCGTTCTCCTGGTCTCCAGGGCAATGCGGAATCCGGCGATCGAGGCCAGAACGAAAGCCGGGAGCAGGATGTTGCGCAGTCCGGTGCGGCTGTAGAGCAGGTGCCAGGGAGAGACGGCCAGAAGAGCCGCCGCCAGCAATCCCGTCTTCTCCGAAAAGAGCTTCCGGCCGGCAAGATAAAGGATTGGCAGCGTGGCCAGGGAGATCGCCAGGGAGAGGAGGCGCAGCGGGACGATGCCGGGGCCCAGCGCTCCGAAGAGCGGCATCAGCAGGACGTGAAACAGAGTCTCCCGCGACAGCCCGATCGAAGAGAAGGGCGCGATCCGCTCGCCCGCCAGGAAGCGGCAGGCGATGAGCCCCTCGATTCCCTCGTCGTTGTTCAGCCCCCACGGGATCGATCCGATGGCGTATCTCCTGACCGCGAAGGCGGCCGCGATGAGCAGCGCCAGAAGGACGAGGGGACGCCGCGGGGCGGAAACGGGCGCGGCGGCGGCGCTCCCCCGCCGCCCGGAGCCCCAGGCCACCAGGGCGGCCGCCGCCAGATGCAGAATCGCTCCCGCGGCAATCCCGCCGGCCAGGAGCAGCCCCTGCCCCGACAGGGCCGCGGCCAGCGCCGCGCCGTAGAAGGGGAAGCGGCGGAACCCTCGCGCGGCGGCGCTCAACGGAGGTATCCCAGCGAGCGGAGGCGCTCTTTCATCGCGTCGCTCAGCTCGACGGCGTCGGACGGGGACCCGGAGGGGCTTCTCCAGAGGAAGTATCCCGTCTCCCCGCCCGGCGTGAAGACCGGTCGTGTCAGCACGTCCGATCGCAGCGGAGAGGAGAGACTGAAAGGGTTCGACGGCGGCGGGGTGCGATCGCCTCCGATACGCACGAAATTGACTCCCGGAGAGCCGTCGAGCGCCAGGGAAAAGTTGACCCGCGCGTCGTCCGGCTCGACCGAGAAGGACAGGCCGCCGCCGCGCACCACGCCCTCGAGGTCGAAGTCGATACGCCGGCCGCGCACCACGCGATGACGCCCCGCCTCCGGGAAGAGCGGCACGAGTGAGAGGATGAGCCCATCGGTTTCGATCGTCCCCGAGAAACGATGGGCCGAGCCGTCGGAGCTCCATCTGAGGTTCCAGCCCCCGGCGAGCCCGTCCGTCTCGGAGAACAGGGCCTCCTCCAGCCTCAGCGCCTCCGGCGCGCGCTCGCTCAGGACGTTCCGGGTCTCCCCGGGGTCGGCGACGAGATCGTAGAATTCCCGGCGGTTGTCCTCCAGGCGGACGATGACCTTCCGTCCGGCCTCCCGGTACGACTTCCGATAGGCGTCGAAGCGGATGGTCTCGCTGAGCGCCCCTCGGGAGGCGTCCTTCCGACCTTCGAGCCACGGGACCAGGCTCTTCCCCTGCACGCCGGAGGGGATCGCCGCGCCCGCCAGATCGCAAATCGTCGGGAAGAGGTCGATCGACCTCACCTGCTCGGCCACGCGCCGCGCCGGGGCCGCCGCGCCGATCCGCGAGACGATCAGCGGCACCCGAAGCACCTCATCGTAAAGAGTCCGGCCGTGCCCGAGCCCGCCGTGCTCCTTGAACTCCTCGCCGTGATCGGCGGTGATCGCCACGACCGCCTCGGAGACGCCCGCGCCGCGCAATCCGTCGAGGAGCCTGCCGATCTGGGCGTCGGTGTAGGCGATCTCCCCGTCGTACAGATCGATCAGATGCTCCCGATCCGCGGCGGGCAGCTCGGCCCCTATCTGAGCGAAGCGCGAGAAGCTCTGATAGCGGCCGTCGATCTTCCCGGAGTAGGGGCGCGCGAAGCGCTCCGCGTAGGGCGCGGGAGGATCGTAGTCCCAGTGCGGATCGAAATAATGCGCCAGCAGGAAGAAGGGCCGCCGCTTGAGCGCCCGCACCTGCGCCAGGGCGTGATCGGTCACCGCTTCGGCCCGCGGCTCCAGACCCGCTTCGAACCGGTAGGCGCGGGACAGCCCGAAGTCGTCGAAGCGATCGAATCCCCGATCGAACCCGAACGGGGCCGCGACGTAGATATGGCTCACGACGGCGGAGGTCGAATACCCCTCCCGCTTGAGGACCTCCGCGAGCGTGGGAATCGAGCGCGACAGCCGGAGCCCGTCGTTCTCCACGCGATGACTGGAGGGGAGGCGACCCGTGACGACCGCCATGGCGGCGGGCAGGGTCCAGGGCGCCTGGGTGATCGCCGTCTGGAAAAGGGTCCCCTGCGCGGCGAGCGCGTCGATCCGCGGCGAAGTCGGCCGCCGGTAGCCATAGGCGCCGAGATGGTCGGCGCGCAGCGTGTCGACGAGGATGAGGACGAAGCTGGGGCGGGATCGGGCCGGGCCGCAGCCCGAGCCGAGAGCGGTCAGCAGGAGAAGGAGGAGCGTGAGCGCCGGCGCGCCGCCGGCCTCACGACCGCGCATCGAAGACGATCCGGCCGCCGACCATCGTGAGGATCGGAGCCCCCCGCAGCTTCCACCCCTGATACGGGGCGTTGCGGCTCTTGGATCGCTGCGTCGAGGAGTCCACCGTCACTTCCTTGTCCAGGTCGAGGACGGTCACGTCGGCCACGGCGCCCGGCGCCAGCGTGCCGCGCTCGAGATTGAGGATGCGGGCCGGACCGGTCGTGTACAGCGAGATCAACCGCCGGAGATCGACCACCTTCCCCCGGACGAGCCGATCCAGCGCCAGGGGGACCGACGTCTCGAGACCCACGATGCCGAACGGGGCCTGATCGAACTCTACGCTCTTCTCCACGATGTTGTGCGGGGCGTGATCGGAGGCGATCGCGTCGAGGGTCCCGTCCGCCAGACCCTGAAGCATCGCGTCCCGATCCTCCTCCGCGCGCAACGGCGGGTTCATCTTGGTGTTGGTGTCGTAGCCGCTCCGGGCGACGTCGGCGTCGGTCAGGGCAAAATGGTGCGGCGTGACTTCCGCGGTGACGCGCACTCCCCGCTCGCGGGCGCGGCGCACCAGCTCGAGGCTTCCCCGGCAGGAGAGGTGCGCGATGTGGATCCGTCCTCCGGTCGCCTCCGCCAGAACCACGTCCCGGGCCACCATGATCTCCTCCGCGGCCGCCGGGATCCCCCGCAGCCCCAGCACCGTCGAGGTGAACCCCTCGTGCATGACGCCGCCCGCCGACAGGCTCCGCTCCTCGCAGTGGTCGATCACCGCAAGGTCGAAAATCTTCGTGTACTCCAGCGCCATCCGCATGAGGTGCCCGGAGGAGACGGGGTGGCCGTCGTCGGAAACGGCGACGACGCCGCTTTTCACCATGTCGCCGATCTCCGCCAGCTCCTCCCCCTTTCCCTGCTTGCTGATGCACCCGATGGGAAAGACGTTGACCACCGCCCGGCTGCGCGCCTGCGACACGATGTACTCCGTGACGCTCTGCGAGTCGTTCCACGGATCGGTGTTCGGCATGACGGCGATCGACGTGAAGCCCCCGGCGGCCGCCGCCGCGCTCCCGGTCTCCATCGTCTCCTCGTCCTCCCGGCCGGGCTCGCGCAGGTGCACGTGCATGTCGATGAACCCGGGCGCCACGATCTTTCCCTTGAGATCGAGGACCGTGACGTTGTCCGCCGCGAGGGTCTCCGCCACGCGCGCGATCTTGCCGTCGCGGACCAGCACGTCCATCACGCGGTCCGTCTCCGAGGCCGGATCGACGACGCGCCCCCCCTTAAGCAGCCAGCTCGCCAACCGCCCCTCCCGACAGGAGATACAGGACCGCCATTCGGACCGCCACGCCGTTCGTGACCTGGTCCAGGATCACAGAGTAGCGTCCGTCGGCCACCTCGTGGGCGATCTCCACCCCGCGATTGATGGGCCCCGGATGCATGATGATCACGTCCGGCTTCGCCTGGCGCACGCGCTCCTGGGTGAGACCGTAGAGATTGAAATACTCCCGCAGGGAGGGAAAGGCACCGCGCGCCATCCTCTCCCGCTGCACCCGCAGCATCATCACCACGTCGCATCCCTCCAGGGCGCGCTCCATCCGCGCCTCGACCTCCACGCCCAGGCGCTCCATGCCGGGCGGCAGGAGCGTGGGGGGGCCCGAGATCACCACGCTGGCTCCCAGCTTCTTCAGCAGGAAGACGTTCGAGCGCACCACCCGGCTGTTCAGGATGTCCCCGATGATGGCGATCCGGAGGCCCGCGATCTTCCCTTTCTTCTGCCGCATCGTGAAGGCGTCCAGGAGCGCCTGGGTCGGATGCTCGTGGGCGCCGTCGCCGGCGTTCACGATGGAGGAATGGCACACCTTCGCCAGGAGATGCGGAGCGCCGGCGGCGGAGTGACGGATGACGATCATATCCGGAGCCATCGCCTCCAGATTCCTCGCCGTGTCGATCAGGCTCTCCCCTTTCGCGACGCTGCTCCCGGCGGCGGAGAAGTTCAGCGAATCGGCGGAGAGCCGCTTCTCCGCGATCTCGAAGGACGAGCGGGTGCGCGTCGACGGCTCCATGAAGAGATTGACGATGGTGCGGCCCCGCAGGGTCGGGACCTTCTTGATCGGGCGGCGCGAGACTTCCAGGAACGACTCGGCGGTGTCCAGGATGAGCCGGATCTCGTCCGCGTCCAGAGGCTCAATCCCCAGGAGGTGCTTATGGCGCATCTGGAATCCCGCCTCCGGCGTCATCTAGACCCTCTCCTTCTTCCCTTCGGATTCCCGGGCGGCCCCCGCCGGACGGATCACGTGCACCGCGTCCTCGCCGTCTTCCTCGACGAGGCTCACGTTGACGCGCTCGTCGAGCGAGGTCGGCAGGTTCTTGCCGACGTAGTCGGCGCGGATCGGAAGCTCGCGATGGCCCCGGTCGATCAGAACGGCCAGCTGGATCGACCGGGGGCGGCCGAAGTCCATGATGCCGTCGAGCGCCGCGCGAATCGTCCGTCCGGTGAACAGGACGTCGTCGACCAGGATGATCTTCTTGCCGTCGATCGGGAAATGGATCAGAGTCGCCTTCAGCAGCGCGTGCGGTCCGATCGTGGTGGCGTCGTCCCGGTAGAGGGTGATGTCGAGGATCCCCACCGGCACGTCGGCCTTCTCGATTTCCTGAATCTTCCGGGCGAGCCTTTCGGAGAGATGCACCCCTCTCGTCCGGATTCCCACGAGCACCAGGTCCTCGAGGTCCCGGTTCTTCTCCAGGATCTCGTGGGCTATGCGGCTCAGGGTACGGTCGATCTTCGGCGCATCCATGATCAGGGCGTCCTCGGAGGAGGGCATGTCGCTCTTTCCGCCGCGCCGCGCGCGGGCAAAAAAAAACCCTCCAGCCGCGGCTAGGGGGTCTTCGGGTCCAGGCTCATGTTCGCTTCCCTTTCTGACCTCTCGGGATCAGTTTGAAGGTGAATCGTCCGCTATTCTAGCATCGGCGCGGGATCTGTCAAGGATCAAATCCGGCGCCCGCGCCGCCCTCGTAGGAGGGGATCAGAAGAATCGGGTTGTCGGCCGTGAAGGCGCGCTCGAAGAGACGCGTCAGGACGTGGCCGTCCATGTCCATGGCGATCGGAAGCCTCTGGAGGTACAGGAGGGTCGGGACGAGGTCCAGGACCGACGCCTTCCCCAAGGGGAGCCCGTGCCGGATGCCCGGCCCCACGGCGAGGATCAACCCGTCGGGGCCGCGGGCGTGGACCCCGCGCTCGAGGCGGCTTCCCTCCAGCCACCCGCTCAGCCGGCGCGGCAGGGTCGGCGGCTCGATCCCGTGGGGCGAGATTACCAGGACGACCGCCTGTCCCGGCTTCGGCTCGCTCGCCAGCTCCTCCCCCAGAAAAAGCCCGAGCCAGTCATCCAGGAATCGATAGTAGCGCTCGAGGACGGCGCCGTAGCGCTCCACCTCTTCGGCCGGGACGTTGCCGAATCCGGAGGGCATGCTGTAGCGCAGGAATAAGTGGGAGACGCGATCCAGGCCCGGCAGGACCACGATGACCGACTGGGACGGGCGGCCCTGCCAGAGCGCCAGGCCGGCGGCGGCGACGTCCTGGTCCTGGCGCAGCGCGCGGCGCAATTGTCGCGCCAGGACGCCCGTCCCCGGCGGTGCGGCCATCTCCGGATCGAGGAACCGATCGAGGCGGATGTCGGGCAATCTTCCCGCCGGCGGCGCCGCGCCGGCGCCGCCCGCCTCGTCGATCGATCGGCCGGCGCCTCGCATGATCTGCGCCAGCGACAGGGCCCTCGATTCGCCGGAGCCTTGCGGCGCGCGCCGCATCCCGAAGGCGCGCGACAGGCGGTGGAATCCGAACCCTCGCGGGGCCAGGCGGATTTCGCCTCCTCCCCCCGGCAGCCGGTATCGATCGACCCCCAGGATTCCGTGCTTTTCCGGGAGCTTTCCGGTCCACAGGCTTTGCCAGACGGCGGGCACGACGCAGGGCTTGAAGGGGGAGAGCCTGCCGTGTGCCCCCTGCCGCAGAAGGCGGGAGAACCAGGGGAGCTTTCCCTGGGCGACCAGGGGAAGCACCTGGTCGAGCGTCGCCCCGCCGATTCCCACGATCAGGATTCGCGGCGTCCCTTCCGGGGCCCGGAACGCTTCAGCGGTCGACGGAACCCAGGCCCCCATGGCGGCCGGCCGGAGAAGCAACACGCCGACGGGGAGGGCCACCAGACAGAAGTGACAGCAGGCGCGCGCCGCGCGGAGCCGCCGGATTCCGGGGAACGCGGCAGCGATCGCCAGCCAGACGGCGACCAGCGAAACAAGGGCGGCCGCCGCTCTCACCCGGAACAGCGCCTGCGGAGGAACCATCGCCGAGAGCAGGCTGCCGTTGAACCAGTAAATGCCGGCCACGATCGCCAGATCGGCCGCGACGAAGCCGTAGAGCACTTTGAAGGGAAGCCCCCGGAGCCGGAGCGGACGCCGCGCGAACAGGCGCAGGAACCGATAGGCCACCGGGAGGCCGATCCCGGCCTCAAGCGCCAGCACGAGGATCATCGGGACGAAGCCGGCGAAGACCCGAGGACGCGACGGCAGACCCGGATTCAGCAGCAGGGCCAGCAGCGCGAGGAAGAGGGCGGCGTAGATTCCGGCGAGCAGCGCAGGCGGGATTAACCGGAGGAACGCCATGCCGCGGCATGGTAGCATAGGGCGCGATTTACATTTCGAGAGGCATCTGGTAGGATGCGCCGCGAAATCGCGCACGGCAGCCTTCTCCGGGAAGCCAACATTCCTCCCACGAGCTCGCTCCTCGATCCGATCGCGCCGGTCCTTGAGAATCGTCCCCTTGGCGCCGATCACTTCCTCCTGACCCTGGCTTCCCCTTCGATCGCCGCGGCGGCCCGGCCCGGCCAATTCGTGATGGTGCGCTTGCCGGATCGTCTCGATCCGCTGCTCGCCCGTCCGATGAGCCTCCACGAAGCCCTGCCCCCCGAAGAGAGCCTTCCCGGTAGAATCCGGATCCTTCACAAGGTGGTCGGGAAGGGGACTTCCCTCCTCGCGTCGTTGGCTCCAGGCCAAAGCCTCCACCTCCTCGGGCCTCTGGGCCGGCCGTTCGAGATCCCCTCGCCGGGCGGATCGGATCGCGCCTTGATGGTCGCGGGAGGCGTCGGGATCGCCCTCTTCCCCTTTCTGGTCCCGGCCCTGCTTGCGGGAGGGTGGAAACCGATCCTTCTGTTCGGCGCCCGGAGCGCGCCGGATCTCGTGACCCGGGACGCCTTTTCCCGCCACGGCGTCGAGGTGCTCACCGCGACGGAAGACGGCTCGCACGGAACCCGCGGCCGGGTGACCGCGCTCCTCGAGGAGAGGCTCGCCGGCGCGGGCATGATCTACGCGTGCGGCCCCGACCCGATGCTCCGGGCGGTGAGCCGCCTCGCCAATGCCGCCGCCGTTCCCTGCCAGCTGTCGCTGGAATCGGCGATGGGATGCGGCTTCGGCGTCTGTCTCGGATGCGTCGTCCCGGTGCGTCGCGCGGAGGGCCAGGCTTACGCCCGGATCTGCGTGGAGGGGCCCACCTTCATGGCGACGGAGGTGATCTGGGAATGAGCTCTCTCCCCTCCCTCGCGGTGCAGCTCGGTCCTCTCCGGCTGAAGAACCCGGTGATCACCGCCTCGGGGACGTTCGGCTACGGGACCGAGTTCCTTCCCTACCTGGATCTCGGAAGGCTCGGGGGAATCTGCGTCAAGGGGCTGTCGCTCGCGCCGCGCCTGGGCAACCCGCCGCCGCGCACCTGCGAGACTCCCGCCGGAATGCTCAACGCCATCGGTTTGGCGAACGTCGGGGTGGAGGAGTTCGTGACGCACAAGCTCCCGCCCCTCCGCGCCTTCGACACGGCGGTGATCGCCAACATCTTCGGGGAAACGGTGGAGGAATACGCCGAGGTGGCCCGCATCGTCTCCGCCGCGCCGGGGATGGCGGCGGTGGAGCTGAACATCTCCTGCCCGAACACCGAGCGCGGCGGCCGCGTCTTCGGGTGCGATCCCGACGGCACCCGCCGCGCCGTGGCGGCGGTCCGGAAGGTATGCCCCCTTCCCCTGATCGTCAAGCTGACTCCCAACGTGACCGACATCGTCGCCATCGCGCGCGTCGCCGTGGACAGCGGGGCGGACATCTTGTCGCTCGTGAACACCTTCCTCGGGATCGCCGTCGATCTGGATCGCCGCCGGCTCGTCCTCGCCAACGGCGTGGGCGGGGTCTCGGGGCCCGCGATCAAGCCCCAGGCGCTCTACCTGGTGCACCGGGTCTGCAGCGCCATGAACGTGCCGGTGATCGGCATGGGAGGGATCCTGACGGCCCGCGACGCCCTGGAGTTCCTGCTGGTCGGGGCGGGGGCGATCCAGGTGGGCACCGCGAACTTCCTCGATCCCGCCGCCTCGATCAAGATCCTGGACGGGATCGGCGAGTTCCTCGCCGTGCGGGGCATCCCCGACGTCAACGACCTGGTGGGGGCGCTCGAGAGCCGATCCCCCAGGGCGGAATTCTCGACTTGATCATCCTCCGGAGGTGAAGGGTGAGAGCCGCGGGCCGCCGCTTCGTTCCGCTGGCGGCCGCTCCGATCCTGCTCCTATGGAGCGCCTGCGGCCGCCCGCCGGTCTCGCCCGCGCAGCTCACCGTTTTCCGCCAGGTGGGAGAAGCCTCCTGGTACGGCCCCACGTTTCACGGCAAGACGACCGCCAACGGCGAGCGCTACAACATGCTCGAGATGACCGCGGCGCACCGGACGCTTCCCTTCAACACCCTGGTGCGCGTCACCAATCTCCAAAACGGGTTCAGCACCGTGGTCCGGATCAACGATCGCGGCCCCTTTTTGAAGGGCAGGATCCTGGATCTCTCCTACACCGCGGCGCGGGCCCTCGGCGCCAATGGTCCCGGGGTGATTCGCGTTCGGATCGAGGTCGTCGGGAAGGCGGTTCGGCCGTGACTTGGGCTGGGCTCCGGCGGCGACTCACGGCCAGGACTTGGAAGGGAACGAATCCGCGGCCCGGGCGATCGAGCGAGCCGGGTCGCCCGCTCGATTCACGGGGCCGGCGCCGATCCGAAGCCGAACAGGCGCTGGAGATCGCCGTACGTCGCCTCGCCCTCCCGGATCATCGCCCCGTCGGGCCCGAAGAGCCTCAGAAAGGGAAGATCCTGGACTCCTTGCTGCGCCGCGACCGGGTGACTCCAGTCGACGATGTCGATTTTCCGGACGGCGAGATCGGGGCGCCGGCGCGCCAGCTCGACGAGCTGCGGCGAGAGCTCCCGGCAGGGCGGACACCAGTCGGCATAGTAATCGAAGAGAGTGTACTTCCCCGGGACGAGGTAATCGCGCAGGTTGACCGGCTCCCCTTTGGAAATCACCCGGACATCGGCCCCCGGCGCGACGTCCGCGCCGCCTCCTCCCCGGGCGAGCAGGCGGTACGCCCCCGTCCCGGCCGCCACGGCCGCGGCGCCCGCCAACAGAATCGGAATCCACCCGGCGCGTTTCCTCACCCCGGCTCCTCGTCGATGCCTGCGATTATCGGGGCCGGAACGGGCTCCGTCAAGGAGCCGCAGCCGGCGTCTTCTTGAACCGAATCGCGCTTTCGGAGAGAATCCTGACGCCATGAAGGGAAAAGCGGAGATCATCGTCGCGCTGGACACGCCGTCACGGGATCGCGCCCTGGAGCTGGTGCGCATCCTGCGGGGGCAGGTGGCGCTCTTCAAAGTCGGCCTGGAGCTCTTCACCGCCGCGGGGCCCGCCGTCGTGAAGGAGATCAAGGGACTCGGAGTCGAGATCTTCCTCGATCTGAAATTCCACGACATTCCCCACACCGTCGCCCGGGCCGCCTGCGAGGCCGCCCGTCTGGGCGCCGCGATGATCGATCTCCATCTCTCGGGAGGCGAGACGATGATCCGGCGCGCGGTCGACGAGCTCGGCGCCTACTGCGGCCTCCACGGCATCCGCCGTCCGGCCTTGCTCGGAGTCACCGTCTTGACCAGTCTCGAGGCCGCCGACCTGGCAGCGCTGGGCATCGGGCGCTCCCCCGTCGAGCAGGTTCTCCTGCTCGCGGAAATCGCCCGGCGAGCCGGGCTCGACGGCGTGGTGACCGCGGGAAGCGAGCTGGACGCGCTGCGCCGGCGCTTCGGGGAGGACTGGCTTCTCGTCGTGCCGGGAATCCGACCGGCGGGCGCCGCCGCGAACGATCAGGCTCGCACGCTGACGCCGCGGGAGGCGGCCGAGGCGGGGGCCGACTACCTCGTTGTCGGGCGCCCCATCACCGGCGCCGAGGACCCCGCCGCCGCGACCCGCGCGATCCAGCAGACCCTCCGGCTGCGATGATTCCCGGCCCCGGGGGACGCGGGGGCCGAGGACGATTCTGATAGAATGGCCGCGCCACCGGGGGCGCGCCGCTGACCCCGGAGCCCGCCGGGGTCCAGGCCATGAAGATCACCTTTCTCGGAACCGGAACCTCCACGGGGGTGCCGGTGATCGGATGTCGCTGCCGCGTCTGCACCTCGGAAGATCCCCGCAACCGGCGGCTGCGGCCTTCGATCCTTCTCGAGTGGGACGGCCGCAAGGTCCTGATCGACTCATCGAGCGATTTCCGCCAACAGGCCCTGCATCACCAGATCGACCGTCTGGACGCCGTCCTGTACACGCACAGCCACGCCGATCACGTGATGGGCCTGGACGATCTGCGCATCTACAACTTCCGGCAGCGCGCCCACCTGCCGGTCTACGGGAGCCCCGGAACGCTCGAGGAGATCCGCCGCACGTTCTGGTACGTCTTCACCGAGACGCAGGAAGGCGGCGGGAAGCCGCGTCTCGACCTGCTGCCGGTGGAGCGCCCGTTCGATCTCTTCGGAGCGCGGATCGAGCCGGTGCCGCTGGCGCACGGCGCGATGCAGGTGCTGGGCTATCGCATCGGGGGGTTCGCGTATTGCACCGACTGCAATCGGATCCCGGAGCCGTCGATGGCGGCCCTGGGCTCCCTGGACGTGCTCGTCCTCGACGCCTTGCGCCCTACCCCTCACCCGACGCACTTCTCCCTGCCCGAGACTCTCGCGATGCTCGATCTTCTCCGGCCTCGCCGCGCCTACCTGATCCACATGGGTCATGACCTGGAGCACGCCGAGACCGAGCGGACGCTGCCGGCTTCGGTGAAACTGGCCTACGACGGCCTCGTTCTCGAGATCTGATTGAAAAGGCCCCGCACCCTCGCCGCGCTACTCCTCCTGCTCGCCGGGACGGCCGTTTCGGCCGCGCCGCCGGCGGGCGATCCGCCGCTCACCAACGAAGATGTGGTGCGGATGGCGGCTTCCGGCCGCTCCGAGCCCGAGATCCTGGGCGTCATCGCCGCTTCCGCGGTCGACTTCGATCTGGAGCGGGACATGCTCGAGGAGCTGCGCCGCGCCGGCCTCTCCGAGACCATCCTGGCGGCCATGCGGGAGCGGCAGGCGGTCGCCGGCGCCCGTCCTCAGGCACCCCTTCCGGCGCGGCCGGAGCCGCCGCGCGGGACGCTTGCGCTGAGCTTCGTCCCTCTCGATGATCCGGGCGGAAAGGGAGCGCCTTCCTTCCGGATGGTGAAGAAGATTCCCCGTTGGGCGGTGCAACGGATGGGCATGGAAGAGAAGGCCGAGGTGGAGGATCTTGCTTGGTTCGTCGCTTGCGCGACGCCGGAGCACGTGCCGGATCACTGGCAGGACCGCTCGCCCGTCCATGAGCTCCGGCGCCACGAGATGCTGCGCTTCCTGCCGGGGAGCCGCGCCGAAAAAGTGAAAGGGTTCGAGATGCTCGCCCTGGTGCTTCCGGAGGCGCTCGAGCTGGCGGTTCCCGAGGGGACCCACTTCCTCGTGATCGGCGTGGCGGCCAAGATCGGCCCCGACTGGAGGCCGGTCGCCAGCGCCGAGCGGCGCGACGTCCCGATCGTCTCGGGCCGGACGACGCGGATCGTGGTCGGGGCAAAGGGAAGGCTCGCCGGGTCGGCGATGAAGGGCTTCAAGGAAGAGCAGGGGGTCACGATCGTGGAGGTGGGGCCGCCGGGAGGGAAGCCATGACACCGGTCTTGCCGCCCGCCGCCCCGGAGCGCGGCAAGCGGGCGCTGGTCCTCGTCGGGGGGGGCATCACGGGCGCGATGTACGAGTTCGGATGCTTGAGGGCCTTCGACGATTTCTTCGAAGGATCGTTCGCCTCGATCGACTTCGATATCTACATCGGAACGAGCGCCGGCGCCGTCGTCGCGACGCTCCTGGCGAACCGCGTCAGCCCCGGCTTCATCATGGACGTGATCGCCACGAGCCAGAAGCACCCGCTGAATTTCCGGCACGAGGACATCTTCCGGTTCGACTGGTTCAACTTCCGGCGCAGCCTGCGGCGGACGCTGCTCATGCTGCCGGCCGTCTATCGCTATTACCGGAGGCACCGGACGCCGTTCTCCCTCCAGAGCCTGCTTGGACTGATCCAGGAGAATCTCCCGTCGGGCATCTTCTCGATGCGGGACTACATCCGGTACCTCGACGGGCTCCTCCGCCAGATGGGACTCTGCGCCTCCTTCCGGGAGCTAAGCAAGGAGCTCTACATTCCGGCGATCAACCTGGATCGCGCCATGCGGACCGTGTTCGGCGACGAAGGCTCCCGCGACGTCCCCATCCCGAAAGCGATCGCCGCCTCTTCGGCGCTCCCCTTCTATTTCGAGCCGGTGTCGATCGACGGAGCCGATTACGTCGACGGAGGCACGGCGCAGCTCGCCCACGTCGACGTGGCCATCAACAAGGGTGCGGACCGGATCCTGGTCCTGAACCCGATCGTACCGATCCAGAACGATCAGGCCCGCGTCTGCATCCCCTCCTTCGCGGGAGGCTGCGCGCGCATCGCGGAAAAGGGCATCTCGTACGTCTGGGACCAGGCCTCGCGCATCAACAGCCATGAAAAGCTCGAGATGGTGATCGCGCGGCTCCGCGTCTCCCATCCCTGGGCCAAGATCGTCCTCATCGAGCCGACCGGGTCCGACACCGTCCTCTTCGCGCAGCACATCCTCAGCTACGCCTCGCGCATCCAGGTCCTGGACTACGGCTACCGATCGACGCGATCCTTCCTGCGGGAGCGGGGGGAGGAGATGCGGGAGATCTTCGCGCCCGCCCCCGAGACCGCCGCGACCCGCCTCGACGCGTCGCTCGCCGATCGCGGCTGAAGCGTCCGAGCGGCGCCGCGAGGTGCCTACGAAACTAGGTCAACCTCGAGGCCGGCGAGACGCTGGGCGGACAGGATTTTGGCGCGGCGAGGCTAGTTCTCCAACCTCATCGACACGACCTTCGAGATTCCGGGCTCTTCCATCGTGATCCCGTAGAGCAGATCGGCGGCCTCCATCGAGCGCCGGTTGTGCGTGATGACGATGAACTGCGTCTCCGGGGTCAAGTCGCGGAGCATTCGCGTGAAGCGCCCCACGTTCGCCTCGTCCAGAGGAGCATCCACTTCGTCCAGCACGCAGAAGGGCGAGGGGCGATAGCGGAACAGGGCGAACAGCAAGGCGACGGCCGTCATTGCCTTCTCCCCGCCCGACAGCAGAGTGATGCTCTGCAGCCGCTTGCCGGGGGGCGAGGCGGTGATCTCGATCCCGCACTCGAGCACGTCCTCGTCTTCCATGAGCCTCAGCTCCGCCTTGCCTCCCCCGAAGAGCGTGTGGAAGGTTTGATTGAAGCCTTCCTGGATCCTCTCGAAGGCCTCCAGGAATTTTTCGCGCGAAGTCCGGTTGATCTTGCGGATCGTGTCGTGGAGCGATTCGATGGAATCCTCCAGGTCTTTCTTCTGCTTCGCGAGGAACGCGTGACGTTCCTCCATCTCGCGGAACTGCTCGAGCGCCGCGAGGTTCACCGCGCCGAGGGTCTCGAGGCGGGCCTTGAGCTCCGCCACCTCCTGCTCGAGCTGCGCCGAGGAGATCTCCTGCTCCGGAAGGGGGAGGCCGCGGACGCCTCCCAGGGTCATGGCCAGCTCCTCCAGGCAGCTCGACTCCAGGTGCTTGAGCTCGACCGCGATCCGGGCCGCGGCGACGTCCGCCTCGGAAATCTTCGTCTTCACCTCGCCCACCAGGGACCGATCGATCTTCTCCGTCTGCTCCGCCTCGAGAAGCCCGCTCCGGACGGCGGCGAGATCCTTCTCGCGGCCTTCCAGCCGCGCCGCCGCCTCCGTGCGCGCGGCCTGACCGCCGCGCAAGCTCTCCTCCAGGCCGGCGGCGGCCGATTCGAGATTCCCCACCTGCTCCGAAGCCGCCTGTCCCTCCCCCTCGGCCCGGCGCATGCGCTCCTCTTCCTCCGCGACCTCCCGCTCCGCGGCAGCGATCTCCTCGTCACCGGCGCGGATCTTCTCCCGCTCCACCGCGACCCGGGAGCGGAAGGAGGCCAGCAGATCGCCGCCGGCCGCCGTCGCCGCGCGCGCCTCAACGACCCGGCGCGCCGCCTCGGCGATTTGCGTCTCGAGATCGGCGCGCTGGCCCTCCGCTTCCGACAAGGTGGCCGTGACCCGCTGCCGCTCGGAGAGGAGGTCCCCGGTTTCAGTCTCCAGGCGCTGTCTCTCCGCCGCGGCCAGATCGAGGGTCCTCCGCACTCGCGCCGCCTCTTCCTGCCGCTGATCCAGTCGGAGCGCCGCCTCCATCTTCTCCCGCTCCTTGTCGCGGATCTTCTCCTCCAGCGCCGCGATGCGATCCAGGATCGCCTTGCGGGCGGCGGCGCGCTCCTCCTGCTCGGATTCCAGCCGATCGCGCTCCTTTCTCGCCGCCTCCATCAGCCGGCCCTGCTCCTCCCGAGAGCGGCGCCGCAGGAGGATGCCCTCCTGCTCCGACTCGGGCGCTCCGCCCTGGATGAGCCCTCCGGCCTGGAGAAGATCCCCTTCGCGGGTGACGAAAGTCCATTCCGGATGCCGCGTGGCGAGATCGAGCGCGGACTCCAGATCGGAGACGAGCACCGTCTTCTGCAGGAGAGCCCGCAACGATCGCTCCAGGCCCCCCGAGCGGATTTTCTCCAGCAGGCGTCCGGCGCAGCGCGGATGGGAGGCCAGCTCCGCGGGCAGATCCGCCGGCTCCCGGGAACCTTCCCCGATCGGCAGGAAGGCGCACCGCCCGCCGCTCCCCTCGCGCAGGAACTCGACCGCGCGCAGCGCTTCCGCGGGCGCCTCCACCACCACCGCCCGCAGGACTTCCTTGAGCGCCGCTTCTGCCGCCGCCGTCCAGGCGGGGTCCACGTCCAGAGCGTCGGACACGCGGCCCTGAATCCGCAGCCTCCCTTCCCGCGCCCCGGTCAGGACGGCGGCGATCCCTCGCCCGCTTCCCGCCGAGCCGCCGGGGTCTTCCTCCAAGGCGCGGCGCCGCTCCTCGATCTGGGCCGTGGTTGCCGCGAGATCCTCGCGGCGGGCGGCGATCCCCGCCAGCGACTTGTCCTCCTGGGCGAGCGCCTCCTCGGCCCCTTCCCGCGCGCCCCGCAGCCTCTCCGCTTCCGAGCCGAGGGCCGCCCCGAGAACCGCGGCTTCGTCCAGCTCCACCCGGCGCTTCTCGAGATCCTCGCGGGCCGATTCGATTTCCTGCAGCAGGGTCCGCGATCGCTCCGTGTGGCTGCGCACCGCCTGCTCGAGCCGGTCGGCAAGACCGCGCGCCTCGGCCAGGCGGTCGAGCGCCGTCAGAAGCGCGGCGCGGCATTCCTCCGACGCGCGCTCGGCGTTCCCGAGGCTATCCACCCGCCGGCGCTGCTCCTCCTCCTTACCGTTGAGCTCGGCTTCCAGCGCCCGTGCGGCGTTCCGGCTCTCTTCGATCGCCGCGCGGCGCTCCCGCAGCCGCGCCGCCCGGTCCGCCAGCTTCCCGCGGATGCCTTCGACCTCGCCCGCCCAGCGCGCAATCGCCCGCCGCGCCTCCTCCCGCTGCTCGCCCGCCTGCTGCAGCAGGAGGCGGTTTCGATCCATCTCCCGATCGAGATCGTTCAGCCGATCCCGGCCGGCGCGCGCTTCGAGCTCGGTTTCCTCGAAGCGGCGGCGCAGAGATTCGACTTGAGATTCCGAGCGCGACAGGCGGGCCGAGGCCTCCGCCTCGCGATCGGCAAGCTCCCGGCGCGCGGCCGCCCCGCGGCCTTCCTCGAGATCCAGATCGTTCAGTCGCGTGCGCAGCAGCACGCCGCGGCGCGATCGGATCGCGTCCTGCAGGCGCTGGTAGCGGCGGGCGCGGGCTACCTGCCGGCGCAGCGAGCCCGCCTGCTTCTGGACCTCGGAGAGAATGTCGTGGATCCGCAGCAGATTCGCCTGGGTGGCCTCGAGCTTTCCCAAGGCCACCCGCCGCTTGGCCTTGTACCCGAGGATCCCCGCCGCCTCTTCGAAGAGGCCCCGCCGGTCCTTCGGCTTCGAGGCGAGGATCAGATCCACCTTCCCCTGCTCGATCACCGAATAGAGGCGCGAGCCCACGTTCGAGCGGGAGAGGGTCTCCTGGATGTCCTTGAGGCGGCAGCGCGAGCCGTTGAGGAGGTACTCGCTCTCCCCGCTGCGATACAGACGCCGCGAGACGAGAAACTCCTCGGGTTTCTCGGGACCGCCATTCGGTCCCAGGAAGCGCAGCGTCACTTCCGCCATCCCCAGCGGCTTGCGGGCTTCGCTCCCGTTGAAGATCACGTCGGCCATCCGCTCCGCCCGCAGCGACTTCGGGCTCTGATCCCCGAGAACCCAGGAAATCGCGTCGCCGATGTTGCTTTTCCCGCATCCATTCGGCCCCACGACCGCCGTGATGCCGTGCCGGAACTCGAACTGAGTCCGGCCATAAAACGATTTGAATCCATGCACTTCCATTCGGTCGAGAGTGAACATCGGCTCCCCGGGGAGATGGCGGCTTCGGAGCGGGGCATCCGCTCGTGGTCGGGGCGGATTCTAACGGAAAGAGCAAGGGGTGTAAAGATCGAAGCGCAGGATCTGGTGGGGGAATCGGTCCGCTTCCCTATTCGTGGTGGGGAAGCCTGCCCCGCGCCGGGGGCGCTTCGGGAAGGCCCTGCCGCTCCGCCCAGGGCCGTTCCGAGCGAATTCCCTGGGTTGGCGCGAGCTTCTTAATTCGGAGGTGAAGGATCGCTTCAGCGATCGCGGGACAGGATTAAGTCGGGCAAGCATTCCAAGGCGCGGCGGGCCAGGGAGTCGGGGAAGCCGGTCAGCTCCCGGCGGGCCCGCTCCCCATAGAGCCGCGCGATCTCACGGGTCCTTTCGAGGGTTCCGTTTTCGCGCACCAGCGCGACGATCTCGGCGCTGCCGACGCGCGAGAAATCGCGGTCCTCCAGGACCGCCCGGACCTTGGAGAGGTGCGCGGCGTCCCCCCGCTCGAGAAGGTAGATGAGCGGCAGGGTGAGCTTCCCCTCCCGCAGATCGGACGCGACCGGCTTGCCGAGCGTCTTCTCGTCGGCGGTGAAGTCGAGCATGTCGTCGACGATCTGAAACGACATCCCGAGGTTCATGCCGTAGTTGCGCAGCGCTTCCTCACGCTCCGGGCCCGCGCCCGCCAGCACGCCGGCCACGTGGCCGCATCCCGAAAAAAGGTAGGCGGTTTTCCGGCGCACGATTTCGAGCTGCTCCTCGGCGGTGACGTGCAGGTCGCCCACCCGGCGTGACTGAATCAGCTCCCCCTCGATCATGCGCAGGGTGATGTCGGCGAGGATCTTGATGATCCGCAGATCGTCGGCGGTGAGGGCCATCGACATCGATTTAATGTAGAGATAGTCGCCGAGCAGGACGGTGAGGCTGTTTCCCCACGTGGCGTTCAGCGAGGACCGGCCGCGGCGGAGCGAGGCTCCGTCGATCACGTCGTCGTGGACCAGCGTGGCGGTGTGGATGAACTCGAAGACGGAGGCGAGAAGGACGTCGCGCTCGCCGCGATAGCCGGCCGCCTGCGCCGAGAGGAGCAGAAGAAGCGGGCGGATGCGCTTGCCCCCGCCATTCGCCAGGTACGAGCCGAGCTCGTCGATGACGCCGATGTCGGAGCGGAGGTTGCGGCCGACCTCTTCCTCCACCGCCTTGAGCTTCTCCCCGACGAGCCCCAGGATGTCGGAAAGGACGAGCGCGCCCGCGGCGGGCCGTGCCAAGTCGGTCACCGGTGCTCCCTCATGAAGCGGTTCTCCGCTCTCAGCTCGCGCGCCCCGGGGGGAGAACGGGATCGTAACGACGCACCTTCAGGAGCTCGTCGGAGAGAAACTGGTAGCAGATTCCCTTGGCGTAATACCACCAGTTCTCGCGTCCCGGCAAATCCGAGAACGTCTCCCGGCGCTCCGGCAGTCCCAGCGAGCGCAGGATCCGGCCGCGGTTCGACTGCGCTCCGAACTCGTGGAGGAGCTCCTCCACCTGCCTCCAGTCGGGGTGATCGGGCACCACCTTGTCGACGACGAGCTCGGTCTTCGTCTTGATCGGCCGGGTGATGTCGACGTCTCCCGGGACGGCGTAACGGACTGGGTCGAATGTCTTGGGATCATAGAAGCGAAGGTAGAAGTAGTCCGATTTGCGATCCGGAAGGACTCTCAGCTCGAAGCGGCCCGACGCGTCGGTCTGGGCCCGGGCCTCCTCGATCTGCTTGGAGCCGGTGCTGAAGTGGAGCAGGCTGAGCGTCGTCTTCGTTTTGATCAGCCGGACGGGGTAGCCGGCGAGCGGCGCGCCCGCCTGGTCCTTGACCTCGCCGCGAATCACCACTTCGGCGGGAGCCTCCACGGCCTCCGCCCGTCCGGCGAGAAGGCACGCGGCGCACAGGACGGCCGCGATCCGGAACGCCTTGACGGCCGCCTGGAAGCCCATCCTGCCTCCTTGTCTAGCGATAGTTCTCGAACTGCATGTCGATCGCCAGCGAGCTGCCACGCAAGACCTGCATGATTCCCTGAAGGTCGTCCTTGCTCTTGCCGCGGACCCGGACCAGATCGCCCTGGATGGCCGCCTGCACCTTGCGGCCCGTGTTCTTGATGATCTTGACGATTTCCTTCGCCTGCTCGGTCGGGATCCCCTGCTGGAGCGCGATCTTCTGCCGCAAGGCGCCGCCGGCCGCCTCCTCGGGCTTGGAGAAGGTCAGCCCCTTCAAGGAGACTTTGCGCGCCGCCAAGCGCTGGCTGAGCATGTCCATGATGCTCTTCCGCTTGTACTCGTCGTCCGCGAGAAGCAGGATCTCGTGGCTCTCCCGGCGGACGTCGCTCTTGCTTCCCTTGAAATCGTAACGCGTGCGGATTTCCTTCATGACCTGCTGGATGGCGTTGTCCACCTCCTGCAAGTCGATCTTGCATACGATGTCGAAGGAGCTCTCCTGCGCCATATCCGATTGATTCTCCGGGTGAAATCGAGGCGCGGATTGTAGCACCGGCCTCTCGGACAGATCAAGGCGACGGGAAACCGGGGATGGCCTCGTCGCCCATCGTCTGGATGTCGACGCCGCGCGGAATCTTGTAGGTGAAGAGGCGATCGGACAGGTTCCGGACCGGCTGGACGTTCTCGAAGCGGTACTCCATCCGGTTGCCGAGAGGGTCCACGAGCTTGATCGAGCGGATCACTCCCGTCGCCTCCTCGACTTCGAGCGCCACCGAGTCGTACGGAAAGTCGGCGGCCTTCGGGGAGAGCTTGAGGAGCCATGCGCCGGGACGGACCGGCGAAGGCTCTCCCTCGATCCGGAAGTCGGCGGCGATCGGGCTGTTCCCGAGGAGGAGCCGCGTCGTCACCGCCCCCGCCTCGAGATCGCCCATTTTCCCGACCACGACCTGCCGGTCCTCCGGCAGGTACAGATAGGCGTGGCGGCCGTCCAGAACGGCGATCTTGCCGGCCGGCTTGCGGTATTCCCAGCGCATCCTTCCGGGAGGCTTGAGCCAGACGGTTCCCGATTCCTGCTGAGGCCGGCCCAAGGCCTTGGCGTCGAGCGTCTGCACGAACTGCGCCGTGATCCCGGGCGTGTCGCGATAAAACGACTGCATGCGCGCCAGCACCCTCAGAGCCCCCGCCTCGTCGGCGCGGAGTCCGGCCGCCGCCGTCGCGGCGAGCAGCAGGACTCCAATTCGGCCGGTAGCACGACCCGTCATCCCATTATTCTAGCACCCGATGGAGGCTCGCCCCCTTTCCGGGACCGGTTGGAGCGCCGCCCCGCGAGTGCTCTATAATCGCCGCATGGTGCCTTGCCATCCAGGCTTCTTCCGGCGTCCGGCTCTCGCCGTCTTCCTTCTCCTCCTGCCGTGGCTCGCGGCGTGCGGCAGGGGCGCGGGCTCCCCGCCCTCCCCCTCTTCGACGGCGGCGCCCGGCGGACCATCGGTCCGGGCGCAGGCCGAAAACCTGCTGCGACGCGGCGATCCGCGCGGCGCGATGGAGCTCTTGTCGCGGTATTCCGACCCTAAGGATCCGGACATCGCGTTTCTGCTCGGCGAGGCGGCACTGCGCAGCGGGCGCTACGCCCGGGCCGAGAAGGCCTTTCGAAGAGTTCTCGCCTCCCGGCCGGACGACCTCCCCGCGTCGATGCGCCTGGCCCGCATCGCGTTTCTCGAGGCCCGCTACGGCCCGGCCAGGGAGCAGCTCGACTGGATTCTGGCGCGCTCACCCGATCACGCCGAGGCCCGCGCCCTCCGCAGCCGGATCCGGCTCCGTACGGGCGACCTGAACGGCGCGGCCGCCGACGCGCGGCGCTGGTCGCAGCTCGCTCCCGACGCCGCCGAGCCGCTGCGAATTCTCGGGGCGGTCCAGCGCAAGCGCGGCGACCCGTCGGGCGCCGTGGAGGTTCTGAAGCGCGCCGTCGCCCTCGATCCCGCCGATCTGCCGTCCCGTCAGGAGCTGGCCAAGGCCTACTCCGAAGCCGGGCAGCCGGCCCTCGCCGAGGAGACCTCGCGCGAGGTCGCCCGCCTGGAGCGCCGCGAGCGCGAAGTTTCCCGCCGGCGCCTGGAAGCCAGCTACCATCGCGTGGCGGCGATTCAGGCTCTCGATCGCGGCAATCCGTCCCAGGCCCTGAAAAGCTATCAGGACGCGCTGTCGCACGATCCCGAGAACGTGGACCTCCTTCTCGAGGCGGGGGAGACGGCGCTCAAGGCGGGAATCCCCGCGGTCGCCGAGGAGTACCTCGATCGAGCCGTCAAGCTGGAGCCGTACCGGCCGGCGGTGCGTCGCGCCCGCGGCGAGGTGCTGCTCGAGCTCGGCAAGGCGGAGGCCTCCCTCGCCGACTTGTTGGAGGCGGCCCGCCTCGATCCGGGCGATCCCGCCGTTCATCGCTCCCTGGCGAAAACCTATGGCGTGCTCAACCGCCCCGAGGCCGAAGAGGAAGCGGCCCTGGCCGCGGATCTTGAGAAGGGCGCGGGCGTGCCGCCCCTTGCCGGGCCGACGCCTTGATCCGGGGCCGTCCGCCGCGCTGGCTAGGGACCGCCGTCCTGGCCCTGGCGCTGGCGGGCTGCCGGCGCGAGCCCCCCGCCACCTCCGCCCCGGCCGGGCCGCGCGCGGCCGCCGGGGCGGCGCTGTTCGAGGACGTCACCGAGCGCTCCGGCATCTCGTTCCGCCACACGACGGGGGCCACCGGAGAGAAGTACCTTCCCGAGACGATCGGGTCCGGCGTCTGCGTCCTCGATTTCGACTCCGATCGCCGTCCCGACATCTATTTCGTGAGCGGCTCGGAGCTTCCGCCCCCTTCCGGCGGCGGGGTCTCCCGGAACCGTCTCTATCGGAACCGCGGCGATGGGACGTTCGAGGACGTCACGGCCGCTTCGGGGACCGGCGCGCCGGGATACGGTCTCGGCTGCGCGGTCGGCGATTTCGACTCCGACGGCCGTCCCGATCTCTACGTGACCAACTTCGGGCCGAACGTCCTGTACCGGAATCGCGGCGACGGCACGTTCGAGAACGTCACCGAGTCGACCGGAACGGGCGATCCCTCCTTTTCCACCGGAGCCACGTTCGTGGACATCGACAACGACGGCGACCTCGATCTCTACGTGGTCAACTACATGACCTACCGCCTCGCGGACAACAAGTACTGCGGAGAGCTGAAGCCCGGGTTTCGCGCCTATTGCGGGCCCGAGAGCTACCCGGGCCGGGCGGACGTCCTCTATCGCAACGACGGCGGCCGCTTCACCGACGTGTCCCAGAGCGCCGGCGTGGCCGATCCCGAAGGCCGGGGCCTCGGAGTGGTGGCGTTCGACTACGATGCCGACGGCGACCAGGATCTCTACGTCGCCAACGACGGCATGGCCAATTTTCTCTACCGCAACGACGGCCGCGGACGCTTCCACGAAGTGGGATTGCTCGCGGGAGTGGCGCTGAGCGAAGAGGGCAAGACCCAGGCCGGCATGGGCGTCGATTACGGCGATTTCGACGGCGACGGCCGGCCGGACCTGTTCGTCGCCAACCTTTCCTTCCAGGCCTCGGCCCTCTATCGGAACAACGGCGACGGCACCTTCGACGAGAGGAGCTTTCCCTCGGGCCTGGCGGGGCCGACCCATCTCATGACCGGCTACGGCGCGGGATTCTTCGATTTCGACAACGACGGCTGGCCGGACCTCTTCCAGGCGAACGGCAACATGCTCGACAACGTCGAGCTGTATTACGACAACGTCACGTTCAAGGAGCCTTCCCAGCTCTTTCGGAACCGCGGAAACGGCACCTTCGAGGAGGTGACCCGGACGGCCGGGCCCGATCTCGCCGTGCCGCGCGTCGGCCGCGGATCGGCCTTTCTCGACTTCGACGGCGACGGCAACGTCGATCTCGTCATGTCGACGATGGGGGACGAGGCGCGGCTCTTCCGCAACCGCGGGATGGCCGGCCGCCATCATCTTGACCTCCTGTTGTCGGGGCGAGTCTCGAATCGCAGCGGTTTTGGCGCGCGGGTCGTTCTGCAGGCGGGGGGGCGGAGCCAGTCGCGCGAGGCCCACGCTTCCTCCGGATTCGCCTCGCAGTCGGAGTCGGGAGTTCACTTCGGGCTGGGGGAGGCGGCGCGGATCGATCGGCTGGAGGTGAAGTGGCCTTCCGGGAAGATCGACCGGATCCCTCCCCCCGCGGTCGATCGGACGGTCGAGATCGTGGAGGGGAGCGGGCGCGCCGTTCCCGTCAAGCCGGGACGATGATCGTCTTGTGATGGCACCAGTTGTTGACGTAGCCGGTGAGCGCGGAGGGATCCCGCTCCAAGGGCTGGCTTCTCCCCTTTCCGTCGGTGGCCCGGGCGACGATTTCGTGTTTTCCCGGGGAAGGAGTCCAGTCGTGGGTGAAGAGGGCCCAGGCGCACGGATCCCGGGATTCGAGCCTGGCGAGCTCCCACCTCGCTCCCCCGTCGACGCTCACTTCGACCTTGGCGATCCCCGACCCGCCCGACCAGGCCGCTCCAAAGACGCGATAGGCTCCCTTGCCCTTCTCCGGGAGGGGCTCGACCCGGGCAATCTGCGATTTCACGCGCTGCCGCAGGACCTCGCGGACCTGAGCCCCGGCCTCCGTCCGCTGCATCGCGACGTAGCGCTGGGTCTGGTAGAAACCGCGGAAGGGTTCGCGCACGACCGTGAGCCGGGCGAGCCATTTGACCTGGAGGACCCCGTAGAGTCCCGGCAGGACGACGCGGATCGGAAAACCGTGCTCCGGCGGAAGAGGCTTGCCGTTCATGCGAAGCGCCAGGATCGGCTGGACCTCGCCGACCAGGGGCAGAGGAATGCTGCGGGCGAACTGCAGGGGAATCGGCAGGAATTCGTCCAACCCGGCGTCGGAACCTTCCATGACCAGCTCGAGCGCCCCCCCTTTCGGCCGCGCCCGTTCGAGCAGCGGGGCCAGGAGCGGTCCGGACCATTCGGCGGTGCCCACCATCCCCCCTCCGACGCTCGAGCCCGTGCACTCGAAGGTCACTATACGGCGGACCGCGGGAAGCCGCCCGATCTCGGAGAGCGTCAGGCTGAAGGGACGCTCCACCCAGCCCGCGAGCTTGAGCCGGTAGGCTGCGGGATCGATCCGCGGGATCTCCATGTGACTGCGCAGGTAGAAACTCTCATTCGGGACCAGGAAGGAATCGAGCTGGTCGAACGGGAAGGCGCGGACCTTCTGGCCGGCCGAGCCGGTCGGCACGCTCAGTCCCCTGGCCTGGGCGGCCCACGGCCGGGCGAGCGGCAGCGAGGCGGCCACCGCCAGGCCGCGCGCGGCGGCAAGAAGGAAGCGGCGGCGCGCGACGGATCGGGGATTCGACTCTGCCATGGATGCCACCTACGGGTTCCAATTCCGACAGCATCTTATTCTACGCCAACCCCCTCCGCCTCGCGGGACGCGGCTTGACACTCCGGGCAGCGGCGTCGAGAATGACCGCGCCGCGCGCGGAGATCCTCACGTGAAATCTGCCTCCTGCGTCCTCCTCTGCATGATCCTGGCGTGCCTCGCGGGCTGCCGTCCGCAGCGCCACGACCCGCGGGTCGCCGAAGCCCGCCGCGCCCTCGACGCGGGCAACGCTGGCTCGGCGCTGGAGATGCTGCGCGGCCTGACCCGCGAGGGCCGGGAGTCGGGCGAGATCCACGATCTGATCGGCCTATCGCTGCGATCCTTGGGAAAGGACGACGAAGCGGAGAAGGAGTTCCTCGAAACCCTCAAGAGATTTCCCGGCGAGCCGGGGCCCTACGATCATCTGGCGTCGCTCTATTTCCAAAAAGGAAGATCGGCGGAGGCGATCCGTCTTTGGACCGATGCCGCGCGGCGCTTCCCCTCCTACGCGCCGGCGCCTTACAACCTCGGAAGCACCCTGCTCGCCGGAGGGCGTCCGAAAGAAGCGGTCGATTGGTTCGAGCGCGCTCTTGCCGTCGATCCCGATCTCACCGCGGCCCGCATCAATCTCGGCGCGGCCCTCCTCACCCTCGGCCAGGCGGCGCGCGCCGAAGAAGCCCTCCGGCAAGCGGCCCGGCGCGCCCCGTCCGATCCCGAGGTCGCGTTCAATCTCGGGGCGCTCTACACGTCGGTCCGCAAGACCGGCGAGGCGATCCGCGAGTTGCGCCGCGCGCTCGACTTGAGGAGCGATTTCCCGGAAGCCAGGGAGCGCCTGGGGACAGCCTATTTCTACGCCGGCCAGCCGCAGGAGGCGCTGCGGGAGTTCCGGGAGGCCCTGCGGCTTCGCCCCGATTTCGCCGACGCCCATTTCGGCTTGGCGGTCCTGCTGACCGAGGATGGGCACGAGGGCGAGGCGATTCGCGAGTACGAAAAGGTCCTGGAGATCCAGCCCTTGCACCCGGGGGCCACGACGAATCTCACCCTGCTCTACGCCCGCACCGCCTTGCCGCTCGCGCGCGCCGCCAATCGCGTCGCCGCGCTGGAGCTGTTCCGGCGGGCCATCCTCCGCCGGGACTGGCAGGGCGCATGGCAGCTCATCTCGAAGAGGTCCAGGGCGTTTTACCTGGACGATCCGGAGCGTTTCCGCACCGCCTTCCTTCGGGGGTTCGCCGATCCCAAGGTCATCGCCCGCGCGCAATCCGCCTCGTTCTTCCTTCAATACCTGGAGCCGCCGCACGTCGATCCCGGCTCGGGCCTCCCGTACGATCCGGCCCGCCTGGGCGCCATCCTCGATCCCGCCTCCGGCGAGTGGAAGGTCGATTTCTGGGTCGTGGAGGCTCTCCCCGCCCCCGATCTCTATCCGTGAGGCTTTCGGACGTTTGACAGGCCGGGGCCCGGCGATTAACATGGCGCTCTTGTGAGAAACCACGGCCGAAGCCCGATCCGCGCCACTTTCCCGGGATTTCCGCTTCCCGGCTCGGCCGCTCGACGGGTCGAACCGCGTTGAAGAAGCGCATCGCAGCGGCCGCGCTGGCCCTACTCCTTCTGCTGGCGGCTATCTCGGCGATCAGCTACGTCGGGAGCGGCGAAGCCGCCGTGCTGGATCCCCGTTTCGGGAATCCGGTGGTCCTTGCCCGAGGCTTCCACTTCCACGCCCCTTTCCTCAGCCGGGTGACCCACTACGACCTCGAGCCCCGCAAGGTCGAGGGCAAAGTGAAGGTGGAGACCCGCGACAACCTCAACTTCCGGGTGCTCTACAGCCTGAAGGCGGCGGTCGATCCGGACGCCTTGCTGGCGCTGCACGCGCGGCGCGCGGGGCGTCCTCTGTCGGCGGTGGTGCAGCAGCTGTCCGACGAGACGGTCCGCGGCGCCTCCTCCTTGCTGCGCGCCGACGAGATCCTCGGAACCGCTCCCCGCGAGCGCTGGGCCGCGGCGCTGGTCCCCCCGTCCAAGGAGCGCGGATTGAAGATCGAGGACATCCAGATCACCCCGGTGGAGCCGCGGGTGATGGTGAACACGGCGCTCGTGTACGAGCAGCGGCGGCTGCCGAACGCCGCGCTGCAGATCGCCAAGCTCGGAGTCCAGCGCTTCCCGAAAGAGGCGGGGGTCCACTACGGCCTGGGGCGCATCTACGAATATCAAGGGAGGACGGCCGAAGCGGAAGAGGAGTACATCCAGGCGCTCCTCCTGGACCCCGCCGCCCGCGAGCCGATGGGCCGGCTGATCGGCGCGCTCTTGAAGCGCCGGGAATTCGATCGGGCGCGCCGGCTGCTGGACGCCGCGCTGGAGAAGAACGCCGCCTCCGCACCCCACTACAACTGGCTGGGAATCACCCTGCAGCTCGAAGCGAAATACGACGAGGCCGAGCAGGCCATCCAGAAAGCGATCCAGCTCGATCCGAAGAATGCCAGCTATCGAGCCGGGCTCGGGGCGCTCTATCTCGCGAAAGGCGAACCGGCGCGGGCCGAGCAAGCGCTCAAGGAAGCGATCCGCCTGAAGCCCGACTTCGGCCTCGCCCTGTACAATCTGGGCGTCGCTCTGGCGATGTCCGGCAAGCCGGCGGAAGCCGTTCCCTTCCTCGAGCGCGCCGAGCAGACCGGGCCGGTCTCGGTGGGGCTGCTCAACGCCCTGGCGCGCGTCTATCAGGAGGCGGGACAGTCAGCCAAGGCAATCGCCGCCCTGGAGCGTTCCCTCAGGCTGCAGCCCGCCCAGCCGGAGCAGCAGAAGCTGCTCTCGCAGCTCCGCGCCAAGGGGGGCTCCCCGCCGCGCCGCAGCTCGCGCTGAGCCCAGGCCGCCTCCGCCCCTTCCCGCCGAAGCGTCTCAAAGAGAAAGCGGAATCAGGCTGTGGTAGGACAGGCTCCGGATCCCCCGCCGGTAGAAATCGCCGCCCAGCGGCTGGAAGACGTGGCAGGTCTCCAGGTTCCTGCCATAGACGTGAAGGCTGATGGCTACGTCGCGCGTCGCGTTGGCGATTTGATGATGCTCGACCGGCGGAATGAGGACGCCGCACGAACCCACCCCGGCGTGAATCACCTCCCCGGGCGTCATGCGAACCCGATCCCCCGATTCCTCCCGCAGCTCGTAGCGGGTGACCTCGACGAGCCCTTCATAGACTCCCTCCACGCACCAGACCCCGGCATGGTCGTGAATCGCCGTCGCCTGCCCGGGTCCCCACACCATGGCGACCAGCACGAAGCCGTCGCCGGCCTCGCGGTAGAGGAGGTGGCGCGCGTAGCCGTCCCGATCGGGGGCGCGCGCCGGCTCAGGGAGCCAGCCGGGCTGCGCGAGAAGGCGCGCCAGGCTCTCCTTCACCGACGCGATCTGCGCATCGAGCGGGACGCCGGATCCGAGACAGTCCCGCAGCTCGCCGATGAACCGCCGGAGCGCGGCGGCAGCCTTCACTTCGCCGGTCATTTCAGGTTCCTCCCTATTCCGGGCTCAGGATGATTCCTTCATCCGGGCCCGGAGGCTGTAGCGCAGGATCGTGAACGCCAGATAGCTCAAACAGAGGACTCCGAGAATCGAGCTGTAGGCCTTGAAAACTTCCTCGAGACGCTCCCAGGACGCGCCGAATCGATGCACGACCCAGGCCAAGAGGAGCACCCAGGCTAGGTTGCTCGCGTTGGCGCAGAAAAACGTGCTGGCCCATGGCATCCGGGCCGTCCCGGCGGCGTACAGAAAGAGCCCGCGCAGCACCGGGAGGAACCGGTTCACCAGAAGCAGCCGCCCCCCGTAGCGCCCCAAGTAACGCTCGAGCACCGGCAGCTGCGAGGCGGCGACCCGGGACCGTCTCAGGAAGAAATACGATTTCCCGAGGCGCGCTCCGATCCGGTAGGCCGCCTCGGCCCCCACGAGAGAGCCGATCAGCGCGGCGGCCACCACTCCGGCCCAGGGAAGGCGGCCGCTCCCTGCCAGGAAAAACCCCAGCAGGATCACCGTGTCGCCGGGCACCGGAGGGAAGAGATACTCCAGCGCGGCGGCGATGGCGATGACGGCGAGGCCGGCCGCGGGTCGTCCCAGATCGAAGATACGAATCCAGTCTTCCAACGGCGGCGAGCCTTCAGAGACGTTCCACGAAGTCGCCCAGGAAGGGAATGCGCCACTTCTCCCCTTCGAACGCCTTCAGGATGCAGGCCACGACCAACGCGAGCACTCCGAAGGCCGAGGTCATCAGGAGGATGAGAAAGAGCAATCCCAGCACCCAGGAAAAGTGCCAGAGGACCACGTTCGCGAGGATCATCCCGAACAGCGAGATCAGTGACACGCCGAACAGCAGCAGGCCTTGGCGCGCGTGCCACAGGACGAATTCCTTGCGGGCCGTCAGGTAGGGCACCAGCGCCAGGATCCCCAGATAGGCCAGCGCCAGGAGGATTCGATCCTGATCGGTCAGGGGAAGCTCCGCCGCCTCCGCCCGCCCCATCTCCTCGATCTCGTCATCGTCGTCCTCGACGGCCTCGAGCGGCGAGGGGTCGTCCGCCGGCTCCTCCTCGCTCTCGGCAAAGGGCCTTTCCTCCATGCCCACCTCCTCCGGCCTTTATAGATGAGAGGCCGAGGGCTGTCAACGGCGCGCTCCGCGCGTCCCTCGCCCGGCGACCGGCGCGCCGGCCGGCCATGCTAGACTCTCCCTCCGTCGCCGCTTTTTCGCGCGGGGGTGCCTTCTGGATGAATTGACCCCGATGCTGCGCCAGTACCACCGGCTCAAGAAGGCCCATCAGGACGCCATCCTGATGTTCCGGATGGGTGATTTCTACGAGATGTTCTTCGACGACGCGGTGGCGGCTTCGCGGGATCTCGACATCACGCTCACGGCCCGCGGGAAGGGGACGCCGAACGCCGCCCCGATGTGCGGGGTTCCCTATCATGCCGTCGACGGTTACGTGGCCCGGCTGATCCGCAAGGGGCACAAGGTCGCCCTGTGCGATCAGACCGAGGACCCCGCGAAAGCCCGGGGGCTGGTGCAGCGCGAAGTGATCCGCGTCGTGACGCCGGGCACCTTCGCCGATCCCGAGCAGCTCGCCGGCGGCGATCACAACTTCCTGGCCAGCCTCTTTCCCGATCGGCAGGGGATCGGCGCCGCCTACCTCGATCTCTCGACCGGGGACCTCACCCTCGCCCAGGTCGAGGGGGACCGTTGGGACGAGCTGTGGGACCAGATCGAGCTCTTCGCCCCGCGGGAGATCCTGGTGCCCCGGGATTCCCGCGCCGCCGACCGGATCCCTGCCGATCTCCGGTCCCGCGTCCTGGTGAATGCGGTGGAGGACTGGGCCTTCTCGAGGGAATCGTCGGTCCGCGCCCTGCTCGAGCTCACCGGGGCGGCGTCGCTCTCGGGGTTCGGGGTGGAGGATCGGATCCTGGCGGTCTGCGCCGCCGGCGGGGCGGTTCACTATCTGCGTCAGACGCAGCGCTCGGACCTGAAGCACCTCCATCGAATCTCCCTCTACACTCCCGCGGATCGCCTGATTCTCGACGCCACGACGCGCCGCAACCTCGAGATCACCGACAACCTGCTCGAGGCGAAGCGGGCCGGCTCCCTGCTGGATCTGCTGGACCAGACCTGCACGCCGATGGGATCCCGGGCGCTCAAGGATCTCCTGCTGCGGCCGTTCGGGCGCCGGGAGGACGTCGAGCCGCGCCTCGACGCGGTTGAGGCGTGGACCCGAAACGGCGAAGCCAGGGGCCGCCTGCGGCGCGATCTCGCCCGAGTCAGGGATCTCGAGCGGCTTCTCTCGCGCGTGACCCTCAAGACCGCTTCGCCCCGCGAATACCTGGCCCTGAAGGACTCTCTGGCGGCCCTGCCGGAGGTCAAGCAGGCGCTGCGCGCCTTGCCAGAGCCCCCGGCGCTGCTTCGCGATCTGGAGGGGCGGATCGATCCGCTCACGGACGTCGCCGTTCTCGTCGCCTCCGCGATCGCGGACGATCCCCCGGCGTTGATGCGGGACGGCGGCTACCTCAAGGACGGGTTCCATCCCGAGCTGGATCGCCTCCGGTCGATCCGCCGCGACGGGAAGGGCTTTCTCGCGGCTCTCGAGGCCCGCGAGCGCGCCCGCACCGGGATCGCCTCCCTCAAGGTCCGCTACAACAGGGTCTTCGGCTATTACCTGGAGGTCTCGAAGGCTTCTCTCGGCTCCGTCCCCGCGGATTACCAGCGCAAGCAGACGCTCGTGGGGGCGGAGCGCTTCATCACGCCCGAGCTGAAATCGTATGAAGAGCAGGTGGTCTCGGCGCAGGAGCTGATCGAGGAGCTGGAAAGCCGGCTTCTGGAAGGAGTGCGCGACCAGGTGGCGCGGGAGGCGGTCCGGATCAAGGCCACGGCCGTGGCGCTGGCGGAGACCGACCTCCTCGCCGGCCTCGCCGAGGTCGCCGTCCGGCACGGCTATTCGCGGCCGGTCCTGCGGGACGGCGGCCCGATCCGCATCCGGGAGGGCCGGCATCCGGTCGTCGAGCGCTTGAGCTCCGATCAGCGCTTCATCCCGAACGACACCGATCTCGACGACGAGAACCGCCAGCTCCTGATCATCACCGGCCCGAACATGGGCGGGAAGTCCACCTACCTGCGGCAGGTGGCGCTCATCGTCCTCATGGCGCAGGCCGGCTCGTTCGTGCCGGCCTCGGAGGCGGAAATCGGCATGGTCGATCGGATCTTCTGCCGGGTGGGGGCCTCCGACAATCTGGCGCGAGGCCAGAGCACCTTCATGGTGGAGATGCAGGAGACGGCCAACATTCTCCACCACGCCACCTCCCGCAGCCTCGTGATCCTGGACGAGATCGGGCGCGGCACCGCGACGTTCGACGGCCTGTCGCTGGCCTGGGCGGTCGCGGAGTATCTCCACGACGAGGAACGGGCGCGCGCCAAGACGCTGTTCGCCACCCATTACCACGAGCTGACGGAGCTGGCGCTGACGCTGCCACGGGTCCACAACTGCCACATCGCCGCCCGCGAATGGAACGACGAGATCCGTTTTCTCTACCGCGTCCTCGAAGGGAGCGCCGATCGCTCCTACGGCATCCAGGTGGCCCGCCTCGCTGGCCTGCCGGCGAAGGTGCTCAAGCGTGCCCGGGAGGTCCTCAACAACCTGGAGGTCCACGAGCTCGATCGAGAGGGGGTACCGAGGCCGGCCGGGGAAGGGACCTCCCCGATCGGGGAGGCACGCCAGATCATGCTCTTCGCGAAGCCGGACGACCCGATTCGCGAAGCCTTGAGATCCTGCCAGTTGGAAGAGGTGACGCCGCTCCAGGCGTTGAACCTGCTGGCGGAGCTGAAGCGTAAGGCGGAGGAGTCTAAAAGCTGACCAGGGCTTCCTTCTCGTGGGCGAATATCTCGAAAACCTGCTGGAGCTTCGTCAAGGAGAGGAGGTCGGAGACCCGTCCCGACGGATTCAAAAGCTTCAGCTTGGCCCCCGCTTCACTGGCTCGCTTGAAGCACGCCACCAACTCGCCGATTCCGGCGGAATCCATGTACGTCACCTTGTCCAGGTTCAGCAGGATGCTCTTGCGATCCGACTCCAGGAGCTTGTTGACCTCTTCGCGGAGGAGCACATCTCCCTCGCCGATGGTGATCTTCCCCGAAAGATCCAGAACCGCCACCTTGCCGATGTTTCGAACCTTCGTCTTCATCCCGCCTCTCCTCCTTTGATCCGTGCGGCTCGGCCGGTCTGGGCGCGCGCCCTCCGGTGCTCCACCCGTTTTTCCATCCGGACTTCCAATCCGCCGCGATCGAGGCGGTTGAAGGCCACGTCGTCCACGAAGCTCTTGATGAAAAAAATCCCTCGGCCGTTGGCCCGGAAAAGGTTCCGGTCCTCCAAGGGATTCCGGAGCTCCTCGGGGTTGAAGCCGGCCCCCTGATCCCGGACCGCCACCACCAGCTTGCGGGGGCTCATCCGGAAGATCACCTCGACCCGCTTTCGAACTTCCTGGCGATTCCCGTGCTTGATGGCGTTAACGACGGCTTCGCGCACCGCCAAGCCGACGTTCAGCATGGTATCACGCCGGAATCCCGATACCCGGCAGACTCCCTCCGCCATCCGCTGCACCAGATCAAGGAATTCCAGGCGGCTTTCGATTTGGACCCGAATTTCCCGCGGGCTGGTCTTCACGGCGACTCGGAATTAGGGGGATGGACCCGTGTCCGGCGCCGGTTGCTGCACCCCCTCGCCGCCACGAGGCGGGCCATCGTATCCGAAAGGGTGGGGTGAGTCAATGAGGCCGCCGCGGCCGATCCGCTCAGGCCGGCGGGCACACCGAGACGGGCGTCACCAGGGCCTGAGGATCAGCGTTCCATTCGCCGTCTCCTTGACCTGGACCGAAGCCCCGGCGTCGAAGTCGAGCGTCACCGCGGTCTGTCCCCCCGCCGCGACGCTGAAATGGATCGGGACGTCGACTTTCTGCGAATCGATTGCTAGCACGCACGCCGGCCGATTTCCTCGAACGGACGCCGATTTCTGCCTGCCGCAGAGCCTTGTGGGCCGGCCGCCAGGGTGCTATTCTCCCCCGCCGGATTTCCGTCGACGAAAGGCCGCATGGGCGAAGATCTCCCGACGAAGCCGACTCCGGGAACGGACCGCCTCCTTCCGGCGCTCCTGGGGGCGGGCCTTCTTCTCCGGCTGCTCATCGCCTGGGCCCCCTTCTCCTATCTCGCCGCCCGCGGGCCTCTCATCGACGACGCCTTCTATTCCCTGGGAATCGCCCGTAACCTGGCCGGCGGCCACGGCCTCACGGCCGACGGCGTGCATCAGACCTCCGGCTTTCAACCTCTATACACCTTCCTTCTGGTGCCCTTCTACCTCCTCTCCAAGAGCGACCCCATCCTTCCCATGCGCTCCGCGTTGACGCTCCTAGCGCTGGCCGGGACCGCGACCGGATGGTTTCTCTTCAGGATCACCCGGCGCCTGGCGGGCGCCGGGGCCGCGCTCTTCTCGCTGGCCCTCTGGAGCTTCTCTCCTTACTTTCTCACCCAGGGGATGAACGGGCTCGAGACGGGCCTCTTCGGGCTGTTCTTCGCCGCGGCCCTCGACCTTCACCTCGGCGCGGCGCGGAACCCCGCGAGCGCCCGCCCGCTGGTTCTGCTGGGAGTCGTCCTGGCAGGCCTGGTTCTGGCGCGGGTCGACGGCATCATCCTTGCCGTCGTCCTGCTCCTCGATCTCCTCCGGGAGGGCTCCTCGTTCCGCCGCCGTTTCGCCCGCGCCGCGACGGTGCTGTCGATCACGTCGCTGCTCGCGCTTCCCTATTTCGTCTTCCTGCGGGCGCGCTTCGGATCGTTTCTGCCGGAGTCGGGCGCCGCCACCCGGTTCATCTCGCTGTGCTACGGAACCCTGTTCGTAGCGAACCCCCAGGTTCTGTCCTACTTCCCTCCCGATCAGGCGCCCTGGAGCTATTACGCCGCAAGCCTCGGGAAGGCGGCCGGGACGCTCGCCTCCGAGCCTCTTCTCTTCCCGGCTTCCCTCCCCGTCGCGCTGCTCGGCCCGATTTCCGAAACGTGGCCGGCGGCGGTTGGCGCCGCCGGCTTCCTGGCCCTTCTGGCCAACCTCCTCCTGATCTTTCTCGGCGCCCGCTCGACTCCCCTCGAAAGTCCCTTGCGGGAGTACGGGCGGATCGCCCTGCCCACGACTTTGCTCTGGATTCCCGCCTATGCCTTTGTGGCCCTCGGTCAGTGGTGGTTCTCGCGCTACTTCTTCCCCTTGTTCCTGCTGATGCTGCCGCTCTCCGGTCTCGCCTTTCGCCGGATCGGCGAACGGCTCACGCTGTTCCGAGGGATGCGGCCCGCTTCCTACGCCGCGCTCGCCTTCGGCCTGCAGCTCCTGCTCTTCGCCTGGCAGGTCCCCGGAGCTCTCTTCACCCACCGTCCGAACCTCAACGTCTCCTCGTTCCTGAGGATGCGCTCGATCCTCGACGAGGCGATCCCGCCGGAAGCGACGGCGGGGGCGTTCCAATCGGGAACGCTCTCCTATTTCTCCGATCGAACCGTCATCAACCTGGACGGTGTCGTCAATGGCGCGGCGCTCCGGGCGCTCGAAGAGAAGCGGATGGCGGAGTACGTCCGCGGCGCCGGGATACAGGCGGTCATCGACTATCCCCTGATCCTCCAGGCGCTCCTCGTCCGGCGCTCCCCGGCGGGCGAGGCGCGGCGCCTCGGGGAGGTGCGGCAGGTCGGTCCCTTCTACCTCGTTCGGATCGCGAGCCCCGGGAGATCGGCACCGGCTCCGCCCGCCGCCGATCTCCCGGGAGGAAGGCCGTGACGAAGCGCTGGAAGGCGATGCTCGTTCGGCCGGCGCTGCTCGCGGCCGGAACGGCGGTGGCGCTCCTCGCCGGCGAGGCCGTTCTCCGGGTCGCCGGCTTCGAGTACCAGCCGCTGCCGAAACTCCAATTCGGCTGGCCCGACCCCGCCACGATGGCCAACCTGTACGTCCCGGATCCCGATCTTCTCTGGGTGCCTCGCGACTACTCCCGCGTGGTCGAGTCGGCGCGCCGGAAACGGCCCGCGATCGCCTTCCTGGGCGACTCGTGCACCGAGTTCGGCGGCTACCCGAAGTGGACATTGGAAATCCTCTCCTCCCGGCGCCCCGAGCTCGCGACCGGCGTCAAAATGGGAGTCGGAGGCTGGACGACCGAACAGGGACTGGCGCAGCTCCGGCGGGACGTCCTCCCCTGGCGCCCCCGGGTCGTGACGATCTACTTCGGATGGAACGACCATTGGATTGCGCTCGGGCCCCCCGACGCGGAGATTCACCGCGCCCGGCTGCTCCGGCGTCTCTCCAAGCGTTCGCGCCTCGCCCAGCTGCTCGTCAAGGCCTGGATGGCGTTTTCATCGCGTGGAGAGGAGCATCCCAACCGGGTCGATCTGCCGCGCTACGTCGCCAATCTCGAATCGATGGTCCGTCTCTCCCGGGAGGCGGGGACCCAGCCGATCCTGATCACCGCTCCCTCGGGCCATCGCCCCGGCTTCGAGCCACGCTATCTCGCCGAGCGGCACCTCCGGAAGCTCTCCGACCTCGTCCCGCTGCATCAGAGCTACGTCGAGGCGACCCGCCGGGTGGCGCGCCAAGCGGGCGCGACCCTTTGCGACGTGGCCTGGGCGTTTCGCCTTCTTCCGCCCCCGGCGGAGCGCTACTTTCTGGAGGACGGCATCCATCTCAGCCCGGAGGGAAACCGGGAGGCGGCCCGGATCCTGGCGGGATGCATCGAGTCGGCGAGCCTTCCGGCGCCGGGAACACCCTGAGGCCTCCGGGCGGCCTGGGGGCCAAGCGCCGCGGCGGAGAACACCCAGGAATGCGGAGGACGATCGGGGGCCCTGAGGCAGCCGGATCGCGATAGGATGCGGCGCCGCGTTTTTTCGGAGGAGTCATGGAGACAGGCTTGAGCCGCCGCGCCCGAGGAGCCCTGTTTGCCCTGCTGGCGCTCGGATTTCTTCTGCGTCTTTTTCTCGCCTGGGCCCCCATCTCGTACCTCGCCTCGCGCGGCGCGCTCGTCGATGACGCCTTCTACAGCTTCAGCATCGCGCGCCACGTCGCGGCGGGACATGGGCCCACCGCCGACGGGATTCATCCCACCTCGGGATTCCAGCCTCTGTACACCTTCCTGCTCGTCCCCTTCTACCTTCTCACCCGCGGCGACGCGATCCTCCCCATCCATCTCGCCCTGACGCTGCTCTCCGTCGCGGGCGCCGCCACCGGAGTGTTCCTCTTTCGGATCGTCTGGCGAAGCGCCGGGGTGAGCGCCGCGCTCTTCTCGCTGTTCCTCTGGACGTTCGCCCCCTATTTCCTTTCGCAGGGTCAAAACGGCCTGGAGACCGGCCTGTTCGGACTCGCGCTCGCAGCAACTCTCGATTTCTACCTCCGCCGGGCTCGCGAGGATCCGCGCCGGGCCGACCTGTGCCTTCTCGGACTCCTCCTCGGAGTGACGATCCTGGCACGGGTCGACGGCGTTCTCTTCGCCGCCGCCGTGGCCATCGATCAGCTGCTTGTGGGCCGGGCCCTGAGAAGGACGATCCCCCGAGTGGCGCTGACCGCCGCGATCGCCCTGGTGACCGTCTCCCCTTACCTTCTCTTCCTGTGGCTCCGCTTCGGCGTTCTCCTTCCGGAATCGGGCGCGGCGGTGCGCTTCCTCTCTTTATGTTATGGCACCCTGTTCGTCCTGGGGCCGCGTGCCGCCTATTTCTTCCCGCCCGAGCAGGTGCCCTGGGCCTACTACGCCGGCAGCCTTCGCAAAGCCGTCCAGATCCTGATTTCCGAGCCGCTCCTCTTCCCCGCTTCGCTGCCTCTTTACCTCGCTTCGATCGCGCGGCTCTTCAACCCGCGCGCCCTTCTCCTGGTCTTCGGCGGCGGCGCCCTGCTCGCCCTCAACCTCTTGCCGCTCGCCCGCTCGAAGGGCGAGGCCCGTAGCCTGCTGCGCGTCGGAACGATCTGCGCCGCCTTCTGGGTTCCCGCCTATGCGTGGGGGGTTCTCGGGCAATGGTGGTTCACCCGCTATTTCTTCCCTCTGTTCCTCCTGATGGCCGTCGCCTCGGGCCTGGCGCTCGCACGCCTCGCTTCTTCGCCGTTCGGACGGATCGGCGCGACGCGTCTCGCGTGGCTCGCCGCGGGGGTCCATCTTCTGCTCTTCGCCCATCAGGCCCCCGATCATTTCTTCAAGCACCGGCCCTATGAGAACGTCTCGTCGTATCTCCAGGCGGCGCAGGTCCTCGATCGAGCGCTCCCGGCCGGTAGCCGGGGCGGCGCGTTCCAGTCCGGGACGATCGGCTATTTCGCCCGGCATCCGGTGATCAATCTCGACGGAGTGGTGAATCGGGACGCGTCGCGCGCGCTGCGGGAGGCGAGGATGGCCGATTACATCCGGGAAGAAGGAATCGAGGCGGTGATCGACTGGCCCCTGTGGCTGGAGGCGCTCCTGATTCACCGCTCGCCCGCGGGCGCCGGCCGCAGCCTCGGGCCGGTCACGCCGGCAGGGCGCTTCCTCCTCCTGCGCGTCGAGCCGGCCGGCAACCGCGTCGCCCGCCTCTCGCCGTGGCGTCCGGATTCCCGAACGCCTCGGCCACCAGCCCGGCATCCGAGGTCCCGAAGCTCCGAGGCCGGCGCCATTCTCCGGGACGCGACCCTTCAGAAGTATCGCAGCGGTCCGAGAAAGTAATACCGGATCAGCTCCAAGGCATCGTACAAGCCGTGGCTCACGACAGGCGCCGCAACGCTCTTTCGGGCGATGAAGAGCAGTCCCCACGCCAGTCCGACGAGGCCGGCGATGATCGCCTCATCGATTCCCTGCAGCAGGTGGCCGTAGCCGAACCAGGCGGCGTACAGGAGCGCCCCGACCCAGGCCGGCCCCCATCCCGCCTCGAACCGCCGGATCACGAAGGCGCGCTGGAACTCCTCCTTGATCCCCCCCGCCAAGAGGCTGGCGAAGAGAAAGAGGGCCAGATCGCCGGGCCCGCGCATCATCTCTTCCAGGACGTTCTTCTCGCCGCTGTAGAGCATGGGCGTGGCGTGCCGGAAGAAAGACTTCAGAAGATAAGCGGCGGCAAAGATCGCCGGGACACAAAGCAATCCTCGCAGCGCTTCGCGGCCCAGCCGGGAGCCCGGCCCGAGGAAGCCGAAGAGAGACTCCCCCTGGATGCGCTGGAGGATGGCGAGCAGCGCGAGAAACAGCAGCGAAGACAGCGTCAAGAAGGCGGCCAGAGCTTTCACCGAGGGCTGCTGATTAGGGACGGACGGAAAAGGGGGCAGGATCGAGGCGGCGAGGTAATCGGTCGGAAGCCCGAGCGCCAGGAGAATCTCGGCGAGAGTCCCTAGCCTTCTTCTCCAGGTCCTCGTCTCCGCCAAGCCTCCTCCCGCCTCCTTTCGGAAGCGGGATTCTACTACGCGCGACCCGCGCCCGCGCTCCACCCTCCTGAGACCCATCTCCCGGCTTGCTCTTCCGTCATCGCCGGCTCAAATAATCCAGGAACATTCAAGTCCGAAGCGCTTTTTCATCCCATGAAAGGTCTCAAGCGACGAATCGAGCCATCTTCTTCAGTGAGGCGGTATGCGGCTTACGACAGGAGCGCAACGCGGGACGGCTCTTCTCACCTTCATCGCCGGCGGAATCGCCCACGTCGTGGCGGGAAACTGAGGAAGGCGAGCGGGGCCGGGGAAATTACGATGGCGGGAATCGTAACGGAGTGATGCTAGGGTTTAACCATGGCACGCAAGCCCAGGAAAAGCGCCGGGATCCTTCTTTACCGCTATCGCGGGGACGGAATCGAGGTCTTCCTGGTCCACCCCGGAGGGCCGTTCTGGGCGAAGAAGGATCTCGGCGCCTGGAGCATCCCCAAGGGGGAGGTGGAGGAGAGCGATGAGTCGGACCCTCTGCGGGCGGCCCGGAGGGAGTTCGAGGAGGAAACCGGGGTTGTCATCCAGGGGGAATTCGTAGCCCTTGCGCCGGTGAAGCTGAAGAGCGGCAAGGTCGTCCTCGCCTGGCTTCTCGAGGGCGACCTCGATCCCGAAGCGGTCCGGAGCAACACCTTCTCGATCGAATGGCCGCCCCATTCCGGAAAGCAGGCGGAGTTTCCCGAGATCGACCGTGCGGCCTTCTTCAGCCTCGACGAAGCGAAGCGGAGGATCCATCCCGGGCAAGCCCCGTTCCTTGCGGAGCTCGAGAGCCGGCTCGGGGAAAACACAGGATGATTTGCCTCGGCCGGGGTTCATAACCTCTTGGGCACGGTTCAGGATCCGCCGCGACGACCCGCGCCTTCCTCGCCAGAAGCGACGTCGGGAAGCGAAGAAGGGGGATCAAGCGATCGATACTGGATCGCCTCGGCGAGATGGGCGACCAGAATGCGCTCCTCCCCTTGCAGGTCGGCCAGGGTCCGCGCCACTTTGAGAATCCGATGGTGCGCCCTCACCGAGAGGCGGAGCCGCTCGGTCGCCGCCGACAGAAGCTGCCGGCCGGCGCCGTCCGGACGGCAGGTCTCGCGCAGGAGCGCGGGGCTTATCTCGGCGTTCGTCCTGATGCCGTGGCGCCGCAGCCGATGGTGCTGGCGAAGGCGAGCTGCTTCGACGCGTGCCCGAATGGCCTCGGAGCGTTCCCCTTCCGCCTCCGCTTCCAGATCCTTGACGGGCACCCGCGGCACTTCCAGATGGATGTCGAAGCGATCGAGCAGCGGCCCGGAGATCCGGGCGGCGTAGTTACGCACCGCGATGGGGGTGCAGGCACAGTCGCGGCCGGGATTCCCCAGCTGGCCGCAGGGGCACGGGTTCATCGCGGCGACCAGGACGAAGCGGGCGGGAAAGATCATGGCCTGCATCGAGCGCATGATCACGACGCGCCCTTCTTCCATCGGCTGGCGGAGCACTTCGAGCGTTCCGCGGCGGAACTCCGGCAGCTCGTCCAGGAACAGCACCCCCCGGTGGGCCAGGGAGACTTCCCCGGGCCGCGGCGTCATGCCGCCGCCCGCCAGCCCCACCCCGCTGATCGAGTGGTGCGGCGCGCGGAAGGGGCGCCGGCGGATCAAGCCTTCGGGCGCGCCGAGACCCGCGGCGCTGTAGATCCGGGTGATTTCGACCGCCTCCTCGCGATCGAGCGGCGGAAGGATGCCGGGGATGCGGCGCGCGAGCATCGTCTTCCCGGCTCCGGGAGGCCCCACCAGCAGGACGTTGTGACCGCCGGCGGCGGCGATCTCGAGGGCCCGCCGCGCCGCAGCCTGACCCGAGACCTCCGAAAAATCGTCGGTCTCCCCCGCTCCCGCCGCGGGCGGCTCTTCGGGCAAGGGGGGCAGCGCGGCGATATCGGCCTCACCGCGCAGAAACGACACGACCTCGAGGAGGCTTCTCCCGGGGAACACGCCGATTCCGTCGACCGCCGAAGCCTCGATGGCGCTCGCCTGCGGCAGCACCACCCCGCGGCAGCCGTGATTCCGCGCCGCGATGGCCAGCGACAGGGCGCCGTGGACCCCGCGCAGGAGGCCGTCGAGCGACAGCTCCCCGGCCAGCAGGAGCCCCTCCGCGGCGCCGGCCGGAACGACTCCGGAGGTGATCAGGATGCCGACCGCGACGGGAAGGTCGAGGCCCGTTCCCTGCTTCTTGAGGTGACCGGGAGCGAGGTTGACGGTAATGCGGCGGGCGGGGAAGGAGAAGCCGCTGTTCTGGATGGCCGAGCGCACCCGGTCACGGCTCTCGCGGACGGCGGCGTCCGGCAGGCCCACGACGTTGAGCGCCGGAAGGCCGCCCGCCATGTCGACTTCGACCGAGATCGGGATCGCCTCGATCCCGTGAATCGCCGCCGCCAGGATCCGGGCCAGCATCGCCGCTCCGCCCGCCCGGGCAAAAAAAAGGAGAGCCGTGGGCGGTTCCCGCGGCTCTCCAGCGCGCTCCCTTGGGGGGAAGTCGCGCGCATCCTAGCTTTCCGGCGGCCCGCTTGTCAAGCGCGACGGAGCGCCGGAAGCGCCCACCCCGCGCCTTGGCTCGGCGCTATTCGGATCGAATCGTCAGGACCATGCCCGCGACGAGATCGTTCGCCGACCCGAGATTGTTCAGGCGCACCAGATCGTCGATTCTGACCTGATGCCGCGTGGCGATGCGCTCCAGCGTGTCGCCCGGGACGACCCGATAGCGGATGGCGCTGCTGGAGGACTGCCCCCCGGCCTCCGAGGTGGCCGTCTCGGGGCGATCCGGCGCCACCACCCGCAGGCGATCGCCCGGCTTGATGACTCTTTTTCGCGCCAGATTGTTGACCGAGCGAAGCTGCTGCACCGTCATGTTGAAGCGCTGGGCGATGCTGTAGAGCGTGTCACCCGACCGCACCCGGTATACTCCCGTGGCCTCGGCGCCGGCGGCGGAGGAGCCGGAGGAATCGGAGGATCCCGAATCGGAGGCGGCGGCGTCGGCCCGCGTCGCGTAAAAGACGGCCAGACGCTGCCCCGGACGGATCGTCGAGCCCGGGAGCCGGTTCCACTGCCGGACGCTGCCGATCGTCGTGCGGTACTTCACGGCGATCTTCTGCAGCGTCTCCCCGCGGCGGACCCGGTGGATCACCTTCTCGCCGCGGTCGTACGTCGGAGCCTGCTCGTCCATCTCGACGCGCGAGACCTGCGCCGGAGCGTAACCCGAGGTCGGAATGATCAAGCTCCGGCCCACCTTCACGCGATGCCCGCTGCGCAGCGAATTGGCCGTCAGGATGGAGCCGACGGTCACGCCGTAGCGCCGCGCGATGATCGACACCGTCTCGCCGCGCCGCACCGTGTGCTGCGTCCAACGCAGCCGGTCCTCCCGGGGCACCGCGGCGTACTTGGCGATGAAATCATTGGACGTCCCGGTCGGAACCCGCAGCGAGTAGCCCGCCGCGTAGGGCGGCGTCGCCATCGTCCGCAGCTCCGGATTGAGCATCCGGATCGTCTCGACCGGGGCGCCCGCGCATTCGGCGACGACCTTCAGGTCGGTCGGCGAATCGACGGTGACCCAGTCATAGGACAGCTCGTCCTCGGGCTCCACGAAGAAGCCGTACTCCTCCGGAGCCTTGTCGATGACCATCGAGGCGAGGATGGCGGGAACGTAGTTCTTCGTCTCGGTCCGCAGGGCGCGCCGGTGCTGCGCCAGCGACCAGAAATTGTCCGTGCCGGTGCGCTTCATGGTGCGCATGATCTTCCCTTCGCCGGCGTTGTAGGCCGCCATCGCAAGGTGCCAGTCCCCGAACAGGGCGTAGAGGTCCTTCAGATACGCCGCGGCCGCCCGGGTCGCCTTCTCCGGATCGGAGCGCTCGTCGACCCACTCGTCCCGCTTAAGCCCGTACTTGCGGGCGGTGGGGGCGATGAACTGCCAGAGCCCCTTGGCTTTCGCCCGCGAGTAGGCGCTCGTCTTGAAGGCGCTCTCCTGGTGAGCCATGTAGGCGAGATCGGTCGGCACGCCTTCTTCCTGGAATATCTTCTTGATCATCCGCAGGTAGAGGCCCGAGCGGCGCAGCCCCCCTTCGAAGGGAGCGCGCATGCGGGTCTGGAACGCCTCGATGAAGGTGAGAACCTTGTCGTTCAGCTCCAGCGGGATGTTGTAGGAGACCGCCTCGGCCGCAGTCTGCACTTTCTGCCGCTCCTTCTCCGCTTCCTCCGGAGAGAGGTAGGTGGTGATGTCGCGCAGCTCTTCCTTCGGCGGCTCCTCCCCCTTGTCGGTCCCGTCCTGGTAGACGTCGCCCTCGAGGGAGTCGATGTTCTCGAGCAGGTCCTCGTAGGCCGACTTCAGGGCGGCATCGGTGTCGATCTCGACGTCGGAATTCAGCGCCGTCTCCACCGCCTTGTCGAAATAGTCCCGCGCCTCATCGTAGCGCCCCGCTTTGTGGGCATCGAGGCCGGAGGTATAGAGCTCCTGCATCGTCTCGATGACCTTCTGGGACTTCGCCACACCGGGAGTGGCCATCTCCACGCCGACCTCGACCGCCGACTCCTCCGTCGGAGAAGGAAGGGGGGAGGCCGCCTTCTCGGAATCCTTGGCTTCGGGTTCGCCCACTTCGTCAGCCCGGGCTACCGGGGCCTTGGAGGGGGTCGCCGGGGATTGGTTCAGGGTCGATTTGACCGGGGCGGAGGCGCAAGCAAGGGAGGTGAGGAGCAGAAAAATGGCGGCGGCAGAAAGTCTTTGAGGTGGCATAGGTTAGGGGACCCTCTCTTGGTGAAACGATCCGGCTGACTCGCTCAATATATGAGCCGACTCCCGCAAAGTCAAGAATTCTTTCCGCGCTATCCCCATGATTCTTAGGCTCCTGCGACCACGGCGGCTTCGACCGCAAGTGTTCAGATCTGTCCAACGATGGACACTCCTTGGGGCCGTTTTACCCGACGGGGGTCTCGCCGGAAAAGACCTGCCGGGGCAGGCTACCGTAGGGAAAATCGGAAGCTCCGGCGCCGCGTCGCGCCTGCGCGCCGGCCTTGGCGCGAACTTTGAACGTTCGCCCTCTTCCGGCGCGCCCGGCCGGTCCCGGCGGCGAGTCGCCCGGGCAACGGCCGAACCGGACCGCCGACCTCTCTCGGCGAGCCTTGACAGTTTCTTCAGGTGCCCCTTAAGATGCCCTTTGCTCCCGTCGAAACGGAATCTTCCATCCAAAAGGATCAGTCGATGTCACAGGACCAGAAAGAACGCGGCCGCGCCATCGACATGGCGCTGACCCAGATCGAGAAGCAGTTCGGGAAGGGCTCCATCATGCGGCTCGGCTCGAAGGAGGTCCTGTCCAACGTGGCGACCCTGTCGACCACCTCCCTGTCGGTCGACGCCGCGCTCGGCGTCGGAGGGGTGCCGCGCGGGCGCGTCGTGGAGATCTACGGACCGGAGTCGTCGGGAAAGACCACGCTGGCGCTGCACGTCGTCGCGGAAGCCCAGCGCGCCGGGGGGATGGCCGCCTTCATCGACGCGGAGCACGCCATCGATCCCGAGTACGCCAAGAAGCTCGGCGTCGACACCGACAACCTGCTGATCTCCCAGCCCGACTCCGGCGAGCAGGCGCTGGAGATCGCCGAGGTCCTGGTGCGCTCCGGGGCCCTCGACGTGCTGGTCATCGACTCGGTGGCGGCCCTCGTGCCGCGTGCCGAGCTGGAAGGCGAGATGGGCGATTCGCACGTCGGGCTGCAGGCGCGCCTGATGTCGCAGGCGCTGCGGAAGCTCACGGGGGTGGTGGCCAAGACGCGGACCACGATGATCTTCATCAACCAGATTCGCGAGAAGATCGGCGTGATGTTCGGGAATCCCGAGACGACGACGGGAGGGCGGGCCCTGAAGTTCTACGCTTCGGTTCGGATCGACATCCGCCGGATCGGCTCCATCAAGGAAGGCGAGTCCGACATCGGCAGCCGGACCCGCGTCAAGGTGGTCAAGAACAAGATGGCTCCCCCTTTCAAGATCGCCGAATTCGACATTCTTTACGGCCACGGCATCTCACGCGAAGGAGACATCCTCGATCTCGGCGTCGCGCAGGGGATTCTCGAGAAATCGGGGTCCTGGCTTTCCTACGGCGAGACGCGCCTGGGCCAGGGACGCGAGGCGGCCCGCCAGCTCTTGAAGGACAACCCCGATCTCACCCGCGAGATCGAGATCAAGATCCGCAAGCGGCTCGGGATTCTCCGCGACGAGGCCAAGGCGGCCTCTCCCCCGGCGATGCACCCCGCGGCGAAGCCGGAGAAGGACGACGACCGGCGCGGCCGCGGACCTGCCGAGCGCCCGGCGCGGCCTCCCTCCGCACGGGCCTAAACGGAAGTCGTCGCCGCGGCAGCGGGCTCAGGCCCGGTGCCCTCTCTCCGCTTTCCTTGACTCCTCTTCGGAGGGTCTGCTAGGATGCGTCCCTTCGCGCCAGGCGATCCCTTCCTACCCGTCGTGCCCCTGTAGCTCAGTCGGTAGAGCGATGGACTGAAAATCCATGCGTCGCTGGTTCAATTCCGGCCGGGGGCACCACGTATTCAAGCCCAAGAATTCGAGGAAATAGAAAAGGCGGTCTCCGGCACCGTCAATACTTGAGAATTGTGCGGGAATTGTGAGGGAAGGGCCTGTCGAGGTTGGAAGTCCCGACTGGAAGGTAAAGGTAACCCGCTGCAAAAACTGCGACGGGTGGTGGAAACTAGGCTCTTTGCTCAATATGGCCAGAGATGAGCTGGAAAGGCTCGACCGCCCGTTGCGAGAGATTCGAGAAGTGTTTGATTCCGATGTCCGGAAGCGTTACTCAGGCCAGTGGGAGAAGGTTAGGGCTATTGAAATGATTTTCCCTTCGCGACCGAGCATCTTCCAACTAAGCGAAGTCTTGGCAGCCGCTCGAGGCAAGGAGCGCGCCAAGAACCTCTCGGTCTTAAAGCCGAGGGGTTCCTGGCTCACTATTGTCCGAAGGTGCTGGAACTGCCTCTGGGCGACTGCAAAAGAGGATAAAGCGCCTTGATCTTCCTGCAATCGTTGGATGATTAGCCTTTCTTCCAGTCCTCATTGGGCATGATTCGGCGCGTGAACTCGTCGAACAGGGGCACTGTGAAAGCAGTATCGCCCTGGTGGGGACTCCAGATCATACCTTTCGCGATCAACTGGCTCCTTGTTGGCCCGAGGGAGGTAACCTGGCGGCCCAACACTTCAGCAATGTCCCCTGACCGATGCGGGCCGGGGCCCAGTTCGGCCATCGCTCGGAGGTATTTCTTCCCGACCGGGGTCAATCGGTCAAATCTCACACGAAAGAAACTCTCGTCTAGGGCGGCGATGGCCAACTCTGATGCGTTCTTAACGTCTTCCAGCGTGATCCGAGACCCATCCGCCGCATCCCAGGAATGCTTCCCCCACTCCTGCACGAAGTAGGGATAACCCCGAGTCTCTTTCACTATCAGGTCCAACGCCTCAGTGGTGACTTCGACACCCTGGTCCTTCGCGGGCTTGACGATTGCGCGTCTGGCCGATTCATCACGAAGCGGACCGACCTCAGGAAAATCGAACAGCCTTTCTGCATAGGATTTCGCGCGACCTGTTCTTCCTCTTAGCTGGGGCAGATCAGCGCCTATCATAATGACCGGAAGACGTCGCTGTGCATTGCGGTGAAGCGCGGTGATGAGAGCCGCGAGCTCCTCCTCTTCTACGTATTGCAGTTCGTCAACGAAGCTCGTCAAGACGGTTTCCGCCTTTTGTGCGGCCACTCCTGCGGACTCCAGTAAAGCTTGCAAGTCATGCTCCAGGTCACCGTTGTCGGCGAGGCCGGGTTCTGGCTCAAAGTCAATCCCAACCTCAATGTCCTGATACTTCACTTTCAAGGCTCTGGCGAATCCTGCCAGAGCACGGAGCGCCCGTTGCGCAAGGTCTTTGGCTTTCTGGTTTCGAGAGAGTCTCAATAGGGACTGGCGCAACTCTGGGGCCAAAATCGAGGGCAGGGAGCGGTTTTCTGGTGCTTCTATTCGTAAAGCGTGAAGGTTGACATTTTCGGCATCTTCCCTCATTCGATCCAATAACACCGTTTTGCCCACACCTCGGAGCCCCACCACCAAAACGCTCTTCGTGGGGTAGCCGCGGCGTACCCGCTCAACGGCCACGCGAACTGTGTCCAGCAGGTCATCCCTACCGGCGAGTTCCGGGGGCGAGTCGGGCTCGCGGCGGGAGCCCTACCGCGCCGACGCGCCGTGGGGAGTTGAGGGCCGAGGATCTCAGGTCTGGGCGCCCGCGGGCCACTGGAAGAACTGGCCGTTGGCGTAGATGATGTCGCAATCGAAGTCGTGCGTCTGGCCGCCGTTCGTGACGCTGGTGACGCCGTCCTTGCCGAGGCTGATCAGGGTGTAGCCGAGACCGCCGGTCGTGTCCCCCTCGAACACCCAGGCGTGGTTCCAGCCGTCGGAGACGGGCGCGAGCTTGATGTAGTTGGGCTGGAGGAACTGGGCGAGGGCGGTGAAGCTGGCGACTCTCGGGTAGGTGTTGTTGTCCACCGCGTAGACCTCGATGGCGCCGGCGATCGCCTTCATGTCCGCCATCGTCTTGGTCTGCTTTCCCTTGTCGACGGCGTTGATCAGGTTCGGTACGGCGATCGCGGCGATGATTCCGATGATCGCCACGACGATGAGAAGCTCGATCAGGGTGAAGCCCTTCTCCGGTCGCATCGCCTGCTCCCTCCTTCTCGCCTGTTCAGCGCGGGTTGTCGCCCGGGTGGCGCCACCCCTCCGGAAGGGAGAGGCAGCTCATCCTCACAAACGGATTGGGGTCGTCCGGCGTCTAGGCCTTTTTTCGGGATCGGAGCCCTGAAACCTGCCCCGCCGGCGAGACGCTTCATCCCCTCACAGGTGCCGGAGGAGCCCCGTGACGACGCCTTCGATGCTCACGGCGCGGGAATCGAGGAGGAGAGACGCGCCCGTCGCGTGCGTCGATTGCAGCCGGACTCTCCCCTTGTCCCCATAGAATCGCTTCAGGGTCGCCTTGCCGTCGAGGAGCGCGACGACCGTCTCTCCGTCGGTGGCTTCGTGGCGCGCTTCCACCACCAGGTAGTCGCCGTCCCGGATCTGCTCGTCGAGCATCGAATTCCCGGCCACGCGAAGCACGTAGGCGTCGCGGCGGCGCACCATCGCCGCCGGGACGGTCAGCGTCTCGGCCGTTTCGCTCGCCTCGATGGCGCGGCCCGCGGCGAGCGTGCCGCGCAGCGGAAGGTCCAAGCCTTGCGACGGGGCCGGCTCGGGGATCACCTCCACGAAACGGCGCCGTCCCCGGCTGCGCCGGATCCGGCCGCGCGCTTCCAGCGCGGCGAGGTGCTTGTGGACGGTCGCGGCCGAGGAGAGACCGAATTCGGCGCCGATTTCCTTGAGACTCGGCGCATAGCCGCGCTTTTCCAGAAAACGGCTGATGAAGGAGAGGATGTCCCGCTGCCGGCGCGTGAGAGACATGCCTTCACGCTAGGCGAAAGCAGAGCGAAAGTCAACGAATGTCCCCGGCGCGAGGGGCGCGTGGCGTGCTACTCTTTTTCCGCTCCGAACTTCGGCTCGTCGGACCCGAAGAGCACGTTGAACGTGGTGAGGCTGCCGTAACAGCGCGTGATGTAGTGCTCCAGGCCCACCTTCTCCTCGTCGGTCAGCGTGGGATGGGAGTTGATCTTCTGCTCGAGCACGCGCAGCTGGTCGCGGACCATCACGATCTTGTGGAAGAAGACATCCAGGGGGATCTCCTTCTCTTTGGTCCCTTCGCGTCCCGGCCGGAGGATCAAGGTCCCTCCCGCCCACCGGCCGCCCAGCTCGGTGTCTCCCAGGCCCATCAGCTCCTTCAGCGCCTCGCGAACCGCGCCCTTGATTTCCTCGTGAATCATCTCATCCTCCGAATCCGCCGGCCCGGGCTCGGCTCCGTTCGCTTCGCGGCTCACCGGGATTCCGGCGGCGACCTCTGCTTCGATCCTCTGGAGCTGGAACTGCTCGGGGTGGAGATGGCGCACCTCCCCTCCCTCGAAGCGCACCTTGACCTTCTCGCCGTCGCCGAAGCCCTCGACCTCGAGGACCTCTCCCCGGCCGAACCGGGGGCTGTAGATCATGTCGCCTGGCCTCAACCGCTCCATGGTGGGCCTCCTGTGCTTGAGCGCGGCCGGCTCGCCGCGCGGGGCGCCGCATTATAACACCGCCTCCCCGGGGAAGCGGGTCCGCTTGAACCGCTCCCGCCTCGCGGAGATAATACGCGGCGCGTCAAGGAGAGCTGCTCTTGGGAACCGTCCACGCGCATCCCCCCGTCAAGCTCGTGACCGCCCTCCTGGGCCGTGATCTCGCCCTCCTGGCCGAGATCGAGAACCGCATCGAGAAAGCCTACGGCCCGGTGGAGGAGCGCAGCGAGGTGTTCCTGTTCACCCACGCTCACCGATTCGACCTGGAGATGGGGGAGAACCTCAGCAAGCGCGTGATCTCCTTCGCGGAGCTCCTCCCGGTGGAGAAATTCCCGGAGGTGAAGCTGTTCGCCAACGATCTGGAATGGGAGTACCGGGAGCACCTCATCGATCGGAGCCGCCGGCTGGTCAACATCGATCCCGGCTACGTCACCCTCTCGAAAGTGGTCCTGGCGTCGACGCGGAACTACGCGCATCACATCTATCTCGGACAGGGAGTGTATGCCGAGCTACTCCTCCGCTACCATCGCGGGGCTCTCCGGAACCTGCCGTGGACCTACCCCGATTTCCGGACGCACCTGGTGCATTCCTTCTTCTCCCGGACCCGGGATCGCTACCAGGTGCAGCTCCGGGCGCGTTTCGCGCATCCTCCCGATTCCCGGCCCGCCCCTTAATGGACTTCCTCCTTCCCGTCCGATTCGGGATCCATCGGAAAGTGGCGGAGGAGATCCCGCAAATCGTCGCCGCGGCACACGGCGCTCGCCGCCCGCTCCGCCTCTTCATCGGCCGGATTCAACGCCACCGAGAACCCGACGGCGCGGAACATCGAGACGTCGCCGGCCGAGTCGCCTACGGCGATGACGCGAGCGGGCGGAATCCCGAACTGGTTGCAGAACAGCTCGACCGCGTCGTCCTTCCGGCCGTGCTCCACGTTGATCTTGACCTCTCCCGTGAAGCACCCCTGCCGCGTGACGAGCCGGTTGGCGATCGTGAAATCCAGGTCCAGCTCCCGGTGGATCCGTTCCGCGAGAAGCGTCAGCCCCGTCGAGATCACCCCGACTTTCATCCCCCGATCCCTCAGAATGGCGCGAATCTCCCGGGCACCCGGCCTCAGGGTCACCGCGTCGGCGATTCTCTTGAGCTCCCGCACGCGCTTTCCCTTCCAGCGCGCCGCGTCGAGAAGGCAGAACATGGAGTAATCGATGGCGCCGCTGCGGAGCCGCTCCTGGTAGACTTCGGCGTCGCCCGCCCACAGCGCCAGGACCTCGTGCAGATGCTGCCAGAAGCTGGGGACGGTGGTCAGGGTGCCGTCGAGATCGAAAAGGACGGCGAGGAAGGGGGGCGTCGAGGTCATCGGGGTTCCCGGGGACGGCGCCGGAGGGCTATTCCTTCAGATCCCCGCGGCGGTGGAGATCGACCACGACGTTGACCAGCTGCGGATCGTGGGCCGAGCCGGCGAGCTCCTTCAGCCGCGCCACGGCCCGCTCGACCGACATCGCCTTCTGGTACGGGCGGTTGGTCGTCATGGCGTCGAACGTGTCCGCGACGTTCACGATCCGCGCGATCAGCGGAATCTCCTCGGCGCGCAGGCCGGCGGGATAGCCCCCGCCGTCCCACCGCTCGTGGTGATGGCGGACGGCGGGATTGATCTCCTTCATGTTCTTGATCGGGGCGAGCATCGACGCCCCTTTCTCCGGATGCTGCTTCATGTAGCGGTACTCGTCGTCGGTGAGGACGCTCGGCTTCCGGAGGATCCGATCGTCGATGCCGATCTTCCCCACGTCGTGGAGGAGCGAGCCGATCTGGACGTTGCGCACCTCCCGCGCCCCGAGGCCCAGCGACCGCGCGATGAGCACCGACAGCTTGCTGACGCGCTCCGAGTGCCCGCGCGTGTAGGGATCCTTCTCGTCGATGGCGGCGGCGAGGGCCTTGATCGTGCTCATGAACAGCTCCTGGTTCTCCTGCGCCGCCGCGTGCAGCTTCTGAATGTGATCCTGGATCTGATCCGACATCCGGTTGTAGGTCTCCGCCAGCTCGCCGATCTCGTTGCGCGAGCGGACGCTGGCGCGCACCTCGAAATCGCCCCGCGCGAAGGCGCGCGCCGTCTCCGCGAGCTGGTTGATCGGCCGCGCGATCGAAGCCGCCAGCCAGACCGAGAAGACCAGGGCGAGGCCGAGGGCGACTCCCGCCCAGGTGATCGTACTCTGGATCATCGCCCGAACCGAGGAATAAGCGAGGCGCCTCTCCACCTGGACGAAGATCCCCCAGCCCAGCTCGGTGAGATCGACGCTGGCGAGGAACTCGCGCTGCACGCCGTCGAGCGTCAGGGCGAAGTCGGAGGTTTCCTTGCTCTTGGTCGGGTTCTCCAGGAACTTCCTCACGATCCCGAACTTCCGGTAATCGGTCCGGCCCAGGATCCCCTCCTCGTCGAGCGCCGCGAACAGGTTCCCCTTGGAGTCGAGGGCGTAGACGGTGTATCCGAGCAGCCGCGGCCCGACGGCCCGATCCCACAGCGTCGTGACGTCGATCAGGCTCTGGAGCACCGCATGGACTTCCCCTCCCTGCCGGCCGCCGACGGGCGTCGAGAACGCCACGGCGAAGCTGCGCGCCCCCTGGGCGCCGAGAGGAAACGGATCGGAAAACGTCGTTCCGCCGCCGCGCGCCCGCACCGCGCCGCGCGCCAGCATCTCCTCCACTTCCGCCGGAAAGCGCGACCCCGTTCGCACGGCGTCGAAACGCCCCCCTTCCGCCGGGAGGTAGCGCAGCAGGATGAGGTCGTTCCCCAGATAGCGCGTCATGGCGGAGCGATCCGCCAGGACTTCCCGGATCGCCTCGGGCCCTCCCTTGCGCATGACCGCTTCGAAGAGGTCCGCCTGCTTCATCAGCTGGATCTTGATCTCTTCGAGGCTGCTGCTCAGCGAGCGCGCGATCGAAGCCGCCACCAGGAGCTGGTTCTCCTGCGTCGAGGTGATCAGCGACTCCCGCGAGATGGCGATCTGTTTGTACGCGGCGAGGCTCAACGGGAGCAGGCCGGTGATGAGCAGGACGATGAGGAGGGTGTAGAGGATGCGGATGCGGGGCCCGCCTCGCTCCAGATCCCCGGGCAACGGCGCCCTGCTTTCGGGTGGCATCCCTGGGCGTCCTCCCGCAGGGTGCGAGGTCGTCTCGTAGGCCGGCCGCTCGCGGCGGGGCGGGATTATAGGGAATCGTTCCGGGAGTGTCAACGAATGGCCGGATCAGCCGGTCGCGGCCGTCGGTTCGGTCGATTCGGCGGGATCGGGCTCCGCCTCATGTCCCAGGATGGAGATGAAGGCGTCGACGCAGCGCCCGTCGAACTGGATGCCCGCGCACCGGCGCATCTCCTGGATCGCCTCCTGCAGCGTGCGACCCGGACGGTAGGGCCGGGTGGACGTCATCGCGTCGAACGAGTCGGCGAGGCAGACGATCCGCGCCGTCTGCGGAATCGCCTCCCCCTTCAGTCCGTCGGGGTATCCGGTGCCGTCCCAGCTTTCGTGATGATGCCGGATTCCGGAGATGTGGTTCTCCAGGGAGCGCACGGGCGTCAGAATCTGGGCGCCGATCACCGGATGCTGCTTGATCAGGTCGAATTCCTCCTTGGTCAGCTTTCCGGGCTTGTTCAGGACCTTGTCGTCCATCCCGATCTTCCCGATGTCGTGAAGCAGGCCGATCTGGCCGATGGTGCGGACCTCCGCCGCCGGGAGGTCGAGGCCGCGGGCGATCATCATGGCGAACCGCGAGACCCGCTGGGAGTGGCCGGCGGTGTACCGGTCCTTGGCCTCCAGCGCCACCGCGAGTGACTGGATGGCGCTCAGGTAGCTGTTTTCCACCTCCTGCTTCGCTTCCTTCAGCTCCCGCAGCGCGTCCCGCAGCTCGGCGTTCTTCTTTTGAAGGTCGACGAGCAGGCGCTCGTTGGTCCGGCGCATTGCCGCCTGGCGGATCAGCGAGGTGACGGTGAACTTCAGATCCTCCGGCTCCCACGGCCTGGCGATGTAGCGGTCGAGGCCGGCGTTATTGAAGGCGTACACCGCCTCCTCCAGGCTGGGCCGGTCCGAGACCAGGATCTTGATCACGCCCGGGAACTGGCTGTGGACGATTTCGAGAAAACGGGTGCCGGGGATTCCCGGCAGCCCCTGCTTGGTGATCACCATCTCCAGGTACTTCCCATCGCTCCGAATGCGGTACAGCAGGCCGAGCCCCTCCTCCGAGGAATGGGCCACCAGGATCTCCTGCTCCCGGCCGAGGGCCTCGCCCACCGCGCCGTGCAGAGATTCCAGGGAATCGGAGTTGTCGTCGACCAGAACGATCGTGCCTTGACTCAAGGGTTTCCCCGGGAGGCGGTTCGTCCCCCGGAAATATAGGGATGGAGAGGCGCTCTCAGCAAGCTCCGCGCGGCGCCTGGTGGAGTCAATCCCCCGTCGCGCGCCTTCCGTCAGGCTGGAACCTTACGCCTATCAATGGTTTATAGGCCGGCGGGCGGCGCCGGACTTCGTTGATCTTTCCCGACCCGGGAGCTATACTCGCGGCCCCGCTCCCGCCCCCGGGGCTGCGGGAGGGGAGGCTGGATGGTCTGGATCTACTCCGCCCTGCTCGCTCTTGCCGCCGCCGCCTCCCTCCCCTTTCTGCTGGTTTTCAGCCTCCGCGACGCCGATCTCCGCCGGCATTGGGGAGAGAGGCTGGGAGGCCTCCCCCTCTTCCCGCCCGGGCGCCGGCCCCTCTGGGTCCATGCGGCGTCGGTCGGCGAAGTGGTGGCGGGCCGCCGAATCCTCCAGGAGCTGGAGGAGATCTCACCGGGCATCCCGATCCTCCTCTCCTCCACCACTCCCGCCGGGCGGCGCCACGCCGCGAAATCGGTGGACGCAGGCTCCCGGGCCGCATTCTTCCCGCTCGATCTCGGGTTCGTCATGCGACGGAGTCTTGGAAGACTCCGCCCCCGGGCGCTCGTCTTGATCGAAACGGAAATCTGGCCGAATCTCCTGCGGGAGTGCCGGCGCGCGCGGATTCCGGTGATCCTGGTGAACGGAAGGATCTCCGAGCGCAGCTTCCCGCGCTATCGGAGGATCCGGCCGCTGATTGAGTCCGCGCTGGCGCGCGTCGAGCTCTTCGCCATGCAGACCGAGCGCGACGCCGGGCGGATCCAGGCGCTCGGCGCGCCGCCTGGGCGGACGCGCGTCCTCGGAAACGTGAAATGGGACCTCGCCGCGGGACGCGCTTCGGCCGCCGAAGCGCGGCGCCGCCTCGGCTGGCCCGCCGAGGCGCCCGTTCTCGTGGCGGGCAGCACGTCGGAAGGAGAAGAGGAGATTCTTCTCCCAGCCTGGACGAGGCTGCGATCCGAGTTTCCGGAGCTGCGATTCCTCCTCGCTCCCCGGCATCCCCACCGCTTCGAGCGGGTCGCGACACTGCTCGCGGGGAAGGCGATTCCTTTCGCGCGACGCAGCGCCGGGGAGGCGCGCGAGGCTCCCGTCCTCCTGCTCGATACCATCGGTGAGCTGGCGCCGCTTTATGCCGCGGCGACGATCTGTTTCGTCGGGGGCAGCCTGGTGCCGCGCGGAGGCCAGAACCTGATGGAGCCCGCGGCCGCCGGACGCCCCGTCCTGTTCGGCCCGCGGACCGAGAATTTCGCGGCCGCGGCCGAGGCCCTCCTCGAGGCGGGAGCGGGATTTCGCGTCGACGGCGCCGATTCCCTGGAGCGCGAGGTCGGCCGCCTGCTTCGCGACCCCGCCGCCTGCCAGCGGGCCGGAGAGCGGGCCCTCGCCGTCGTCGCGCAAAACCGCGGCGCGGCGCGCCGCAGCGCCGAGGCGATTGCCGGGATCCTCGCTCGGGGCGATCGATGACCGTCTCTCCCGGCCCCCTCCGCTGGCTGCTGGCCCCGCCGGGGCTTCTCTATCGGGGAGCGGTCGCCCTGCGCAATCTTCTTTACGAACGGGGAGTCCTGCGCTCCGTCCACGCGGGCGTTCCGGTGATCAGCGTGGGGAACCTGACGTTGGGAGGGTCGGGGAAGACCCCTTTCGTGGCCTATCTCGCCGCTCGGATGCACGCCGAGGGACGCCGGATCGCGATCGCCAGCCGAGGCTACGGCGGCCGCCGGCACGACGCGCCGATCGTCGTCTCCGAAGGCGCCGGCGCGTTGGCGACGGCCGAGGAGGCCGGCGACGAGCCGGTGCTGCTCTCCGAGCTGGCCCGCGGCGCCGCCGTGATCGTCTGCCGGGATCGGGCCGCGGCGGCCCTGTTCGCCCGCGACCGGCTCGGCTCGCAAATCATTCTGCTCGACGACGGGTTCCAGCACCGGCGCCTGCACCGCGACGCCGACCTTCTCCTGATCGACGCCTTCGAGGGAATCGGCAATGGTAGAATGTTGCCGCTCGGCCCGCTCCGCGAGCCGGCCGGGGAGATGAGGAGGGCCCACGCGATCGTCGTCACGGGGGCCGCGGAAGATCTCCGGGCCGGCACCGACCGGATCCGCGGAGTGATGCGCCGTCTCGGCCTCGAGACTCCTCTCTTCACCTGCGAGCGGGTGGTGGCGGGTTTCCTGCGCGCCGAGACCGAAGAACCCGTCGACGCCGGGGTCCTGAAGGGAATGAGAGTCCTGGCGTTCTCCGGAATCGCCCAGCCGCGCTCGTTCGAATCGGACCTCCGGGCTTCGGGGCTGAGCTTGGCGGGCGCGCTTCGCTTCCGGGACCACCAGCGCTTCGCTCCGGTCCATCTGGAGCGCATTCGCGCCGCGGCCCGGGAGGCGGGAGCCGACTTGATCGTGACGACCGAAAAGGACCGGATGCGCCTGGGGACCGCCCGGCTCGGTCCTCCTCTTTATACGCTTCGCATCCGACTGGCGCCCTCCCGGGAGGAGGAGCTTTGGAGATTCCTCTCGGATCGGATCTCCTCTTCGCCGGCCGGCGCCGGCTCTCCGGTTTTCTGAATGCCCAGACGGAATCGAGCGCTGCGTAACTGGGTCGAGGGGGCCCTGGTCCAGCTGATCTTCGCGGTCCTCAGGGTCCTGCCGCGCCGTGTCCGGCTGCTCGCGGGGAAGGGCCTCGGCCTGGGTCTGTACCGGCTCTCGCCGCGCCACCGGCGCATGGCCCACGCCAACCTGGAGCGGGCCTTCGGGGACGGTCTTTCCCCCTTGGAGAAGCAGCGGATCGCCCGGGCCTCCTTCGCCCATCTCGGGCTCCTCCTGTGCGACAGCCTCGCCTTCCCGCAGGTCGATCCGGAGCGCGTGTCGGAGATCGCGGTGTTCGAAGGGCTGGAGCACGTGCGGGAAGCCTACGCGCAAAGGAAGGGCGTGTTCGTCTTCTCGGGCCATTACGGCAACTGGGAGATGGTCGCGCTCCTCCAGGGTTACCTCGGCCTTCCCCTGGCGATGGTGACGCGCCCCCTCGACAACCCGTTTCTCGAGCGCCAGCTCCACCGCTACCGCACCCTCTCGGGGAACCGCGTGATTCACAAGCGAGGGGCGGCGCGCGAGATCCTGCGGGCCATCCGGGAAGGCTGGGGAGTGGCCATCGTCATCGATCAGAATGTCCGCGGCGAAGACGGGATCTTCGTCGATTTCTTCGGCTCCCCGGCCTCCACCACTCCCGCCCTGGCGACGCTGGCGCTCAAGACCGAGGCTCCCATCATTCCGGTCTTCGGCATCCCGCTACCCGACGGGCGGTATCGCGTCCGCTACCTTCCCGAAGTGCGCTTCCAGAAATCGGGCGACACGAAAAGGGACATTCTCGAGCTGACGCAGATTTGCACCCGCATCATCGAAGATCAGGTGCGGCGCGAGCCGGAATTCTGGGTCTGGATGCACCGCCGCTGGCGGACCCGCCCTCCCGAGGAAGCGGCCGCCATCCGGCAGCGGCAGGCGCGGGCATGAGTCCGGCCGCGGCCGCCCGCGCGGTGTTCCTGGATCGCGACGGGACCCTCGCCGAGGAGGTCGGCTACGTGAACCATGCGTCGCGGCTGCGGCTCCTTCCCGGCTCAGCCGCGGCGCTGCGGCGCATCCGCGAGGCGGGACTCCTGTCCGTCGTGGTCACCAACCAATCCGGGGTGGCGCGCGACTACTTCGAGGAGGCGATCGTGCATCAGGCCCACGAAAGGCTCCGGGGGCTCCTGGCGGCCGAGGGGACGTCGGTCGACGCCGTCTATTACTGCCCGCACCACCCCCGCGAGGGGATCCCCCCCTATCGCCAGGACTGCGATTGCCGCAAGCCTCTGCCGGGAATGCTGCTGCGCGCCTCCCGCGAGCTGGGGATCGATCTGGCGCGCTCGTATATGGTGGGCGACGGCGTCGTCGACGTGGGGGCGGGCCGCGCCGCGGGAACCACCACCATCCTGGTGCTCACCGGTTACGGCCGGGGTCACTTCGAGCACCGGCGCCACCTCTGGACGGTGCAGCCCGACCACGTCGCCGAGGATCTCGGCGCCGCCGTCGATTGGATCCTGGAGCGGGAGCGAGGGTCCCGATGAGCCCAAGTCCGCGCGCCCCCGATCCCGCTCGGTTGAGCGAGCTCCTGGAAAGATTCTCCGGCGTGACCGTTCTGGTGCTCGCGGATCTTGTGCAGGACGAGTTCCGGTACGGCGAGAGCTCCCGTATCTCGCGCGAGGCGCCGGTCCTCATCCTGAACCACCGGCGGACCGACCTCCTCCCCGGAGGGGGCGCCAACGCGGTGGCCAACCTCAAGGCGCTCGGAGCTCGTCCCGTGACCGTGGGGCGCCTGGGGGACGACGTGTCGGGGGAGGCGCTCCTGTCGACGTTCGCGCGGCGCGGCATCGCGACGTCGCTCATCTGGAGCCACGAGAGCTACCACACCCCCACCAAGACGCGCATTCTCGCGGGCGGCGCCCACTCCGTGAAGCAGCAGGTGGTGCGCATCGATCAGGGAGAGCCCGTGGCGCTCACGGCGAGCGAGGAAGATCTCCTGTTGAAGAACCTCAAGGCGGGAGCCGCCGGAGCCGCCGGCCTCCTCGTCTCGGACTACGGGTACGGCTTGGTGCATCCCGGGAACGTTACGCCGATCCTGTCCCTGGCGCGCGGCCTGCGGCTGCCGGTGGTCGTCGACTCGCGAAGTCAGATTTCGATCTTCCGGGGCGTCGCCGCGGCCGCGCCGAACCTCGAGGAGGCCGAGAAGGCGACCGGCATCGCGGTGGGCAACGACACCGGCGCCCTGGAGCGGGCCGGATGGCGCCTCAAGGAGATGATCGAGGCCGAGGCGGTGATGGTCACGCTGGGAAGCCGCGGTCTCGCGCTCTTCGCCGAGGCGAGCGCGGCGATCCATATTCCCGTCTTCGGGACGGACGAAGTGGCCGACGTCACCGGCGCCGGGGACACGGTGGCGGCCGCGTTCACGCTGGCGCGGCTCTCTGGCGGAAGCTTCCTCGAGGCGGCGACGCTCGCGAACATCGCCGCGGGCCTGGTGGTCCTGAAGCGCGGTACGGCGACCGTGTCTCCGGACGAGATGCGGAGGGCCATGGCGGGCCTCCCGCGGCCATGATCGCCGACCGATCGGGGAAGATCGCGGCAAGGGAGGATCTGGCCGCACTCCTGGCGCGCCAGCGCGCCGCCGGGAAACGGATTGCCCTGGCGAACGGCATCTTCGACCTTCTCCACGTCGGGCACGTGCGCTACCTCGAAGCCGCCCGCCGGGAGGCCGACGTGCTCGTCGTGGCGCTCAACAGCGACCGCTCGGCGCGCGCCCTCAAGGGCCCCGGACGCCCTCTCATCCCCGAAGCCGAGCGCGCCGAGATCCTCGCGGCCCTGGCCTGCGTCGACTACGTGACGGTCTTCGACGAGGAGACCGCGGCCGCCCTGATCGTCAGGATTGCGCCCGACGTGCATTGCAAAGGCACCGATTACCGCGCCGAGAGCGTCCCCGAGCGGGAGGCGGTCCTGAAGGCGGGAGGGAGGATTCGGATCGTCGGGGATCCGAAGGAGCACGCCACGCGCGACTTGATCGCGGCAATCGTGAGACAGTTCTCGCGAGGAGAATGAGACTGCCGCTCGGCTCGCCACCGGCGCTCAGGGGCGCGGGGCGGCTCGATGGTAGGCCTGCAGCGGGGCCACGTCGAGGCCTCCCTGCCGGAGAGCCCGAATCCCCTCGACCGCCGCTGCCCCTCCCGAAAGCGTCGTGATGCACGGAACGCCCCGCGAGGTGGCGGTCCGCCGGATCGACTCCTCGTCGAAGTGCGACTCGCGTCCCAGCGGCGTGTTCAGGATGAGCTGGATGTCGCCGTTCAGAATCCGGTCCACGATATTGGGGCGGCCCTCGTTCACCTTGTAGATCATCTCCACCGCGAGGCCCGCTTCCGCCAGCCGGTGGGCGGTCCCGGCGCTGGCGGTCAGCCGGAATCCCATCTCCGCCAGCCCGCGCCCGATCGGAATCACCGCCTCCTTGTCGTAGTCGTTCACCGAGATGAAGACTTTCCCCTCGGTGGGAAGCCTCATCCCGCAGGCCATCTGCGCCTTGGCGAAGGCCTGGCCGAACGCAGGGGAGATCCCCATCACCTCTCCGGTCGACTTCATCTCGGGCCCCAGGATCGGATCCTCGCCGGGAAACCGGATGAAGGGGAAGACGACTCCCTTGACGAAGACGGCCGGCGGAACGGGCTCCTCGGTGAACCCCAGATCCCGAAGCGTGCGGCCGGCCATGATCCTGGCCGCGTGGCGCGCCAGGGGGACGCCGGTGGCCTTGCTCACGAAGGGGACCGTCCGGGACGCCCGGGGGTTCACCTCCAGCACATAAAGGACTCCGTCCTTGACGGCGAACTGGACGTTCATCAGGCCCCTGACTGAGAGCGCCAGCCCCATGCGAACCGTCTGATCCCGGATCTGCGCCAGGTGCTCCGGCGTGATCTTGTACGTCGGCAGGACGCAGAAGGAGTCGCCGGAGTGGATCCCCGCCTCCTCGATGTGCTGGAGGATTCCCCCGATCACGACGCGGCTCCCGTCCCCGATCGCGTCGACGTCCACCTCGAAGGCGTCCTCCAGGAAGCGATCGATGAACACGGGATGCCCCGGCGAGACCCGCGCGGCCTGGGAGGCGTAGGAGAGCAGCTGCGTCTCGTCGTAAGCCACCATCATGGCGCGCCCCCCGAGGACGTAGGAAGGCCGGATCAGGACCGGATAGCCGATCTGCGCCGCCACCGCCAGCGCCTCGTCCATGTCGTGCGCCGTCCCCCACGCCGGAACGGTGATCTCCAGCTCCCGCGCCAGCGACGCGAAGCGCTTACGATCCTCCGCCAGGTCGATCGACTCCGGGGAAGTCCCCAGGATGGGGACGCCCGAGCGCTGCAGCGCCAGAGCGAGATTCAGCGGTGTCTGGCCCCCGAACTGGACGATGACCCCCTCCGGTCTTTCCCGCTCCACGATGTTCTTCACGTCCTCGAAGGTGAGCGGCTCGAAATAGAGCCGGTCGGACGTGTCGTAGTCGGTGGAGACCGTCTCCGGATTGCAGTTCACCATGATCGTCTCGAACCCCTCCTCCCTTAGGGCGAAGGCGGCCTGGCAGCAGCAGTAGTCGAACTCGATTCCCTGGCCGATCCGGTTCGGCCCGCTCCCCAGGATCATCACCTTGCGCCGGGACGAGGGGTCCGACTCGCATTCCTCCTCGTAGGTCGAGTAGAGGTACGGGGTCTTCGCCTCGAACTCGGCGCCGCAGGAGTCGACCCGTTTGTACGCGGGGACAATGCCGTCGCCGATGCGCCGCGCCCGCACGTTCTCCTCGGACTCACCCATGAGCCGGGCCAGGCGCCGATCGGAGAAGCCGTCGCGCTTGGCCTGCCGGAGCAGGTCCCGCGGAAGGGTCGCCAGCGCTCTCCCCTTGATCTCCGCTTCCCGCGCCACGATCTCCCGGATCTTCTCCAGAAACCAGGGATCGATCCGCGTCAGGGCGGCGATCTCCCCGACCCTCATCCCGGCGAGCAGCGCCGTCCGCACGGCCGCGAGCCGGTCGCGCGTCGGGGTGATCAGTCTCTCGCGCAGGAGCAGCGGATCGCGGATCTCCGACCCTTCCCATCCCCATTCGTCCTCTCCCATCTCCAGGGATCGGAGCCCTTTCTGGAGCGCCTCTTTGAACGTCCGGCCGATCGCCATCGCCTCGCCCACCGATTTCATCTGGGTCGTGAGGGTGCGATCGGCGCGCGGGAACTTCTCGAACGCGAAGCGAGGGATCTTGACGACGACGTAGTCGATCGTGGGTTCGAACGAGGCGGGCGTCTCGCGCGTGATGTCGTTGGGGATTTCGTCCAGAGTGTATCCGACCGCGAGCTTGGCGGCGATCCGCGCGATCGGAAACCCGGTCGCCTTCGAGGCGAGAGCCGAGGATCGCGACACCCGCGGGTTCATCTCGATCACCAGCTGGCGCCCGGTCGCGGGGTCGACCGCGAACTGGATGTTCGACCCTCCGGTCTCCACGCCGACTTCACGGATGATCCGGATGGCGGCGGTCCTCATCCGCTGGTATTCGACGTCGGTCAGCGTCAGCGCCGGCGCCACCGTGATCGAGTCTCCGGTGTGCACTCCCATCGGGTCGAGGTTCTCGATCGAGCAGATGATCACCACGTTGTCCGCCAGGTCCCGCATCACCTCCAGCTCGAACTCCTTCCAGCCGACGACCGATTCCTCGATCAGGACCTGGCCCACCGGGCTCAGCGCCAGGCCGCGCCCGACGATCTCATGGAATTCCTCCACGTTGTACGCCACGCCGCCTCCGGACCCTCCCAGCGTGAAGGAGGGGCGGATGACGGCCGGATAGCCAATGCGCGCCAGGACCTCCTCCGCCTCCGGAAGCGATCCGGCGTAGCCGCTCGCCGGCACTTCCAAGCCGATGCGCGTCATCGCCTCCTTGAACAGCTTGCGGTCCTCGGAGACCTCAATCGCCCGGAGCTTGGCCCCGATCAGCTCCACGCCGTGACGTTCCAGGATTCCCCCCCGCCCCAGCTCGATCGCCAGATTCAGCGCGGTCTGCCCCCCCACCGTCGGGAGGAGGGCGTCGGGACGCTCCCGCTCGATGATGCGCGCCACCGTCTCGGCGGTGAGCGGCTCGACGTAGGTGGCGTCGGCCATCTCCGGGTCGGTCATGATCGTGGCGGGATTGGAGTTCACCAGGACGACCCGGAAACCCTCCTCCTTGAGCGCCTTGCAGGCCTGGGTTCCCGAGTAATCGAACTCGCAGGCCTGGCCGATGACGATCGGGCCGGATCCGAGGATCAGGATGGTGTGGAGATCGTCGCGACGGGGCAAGGATCCCTCGGAGGGAACGGTGAAAAAAAAGGGGAGCGTGACGCTCCCCCGGGTCCAGCGAATGCCGCGTCGAAGCTACCGGGCCGGCTTCTTCTTCCCCCGGGCACCCTTCGGAGCCGCTTTCTCCTTCTGCTTCCCGGCGCCCGCCGCCTTTTTCTTCGCGCTCTTCGGCTTCGGCTCCTCGTGGGCGTGGTCGTGGTCGTGATCGTGCCCCTCGGCGTGGCCCTCCTCCGTCTGTGTCGCTGCGGCAGCATCCGGGGCGGCCGCTTTCTTCGCTTTCCGCCCCTTCCTGCCCTTCTTGCCGCCCTTGTCGAAGACGGGCTCCGAGCCGAGCAGCTCGAGGATCGCCATCTCCGCGCCGTCGCCGCTGCGCCATCCGAGCTTCAGGATCCGGCTGTAGCCGCCGTTCCGCTGGGCGAACCGGGGGCCGAGCGTGTCGAACAGCGTCTTGACGACCGCCTTGTCCTGGATGGACCGGGCGACGAGCCGGCGGCTGTGCAGATCGTCGCGGCGGGCCAGGGTGATGAGCTTCTCCGCGAACGGGCGCAGCTCCTTCGCCTTCGGAAGCGTCGTCGCGATGCGGCCTTTGGCGAACAGCGAGGTCGACAGGTTGCGCAGGAGCGACATCCGGTGGGCGGTCGTCCTTCCCAGCTTGCGTAGCGCCTTTCCGTGCCTCATGGGCGATCCTCTCCCCGGCCCGTCACTTCGCCATCGGGGCGGGCTCGTCGAGCTTCATCCCGAGCGACAGCCCCATCTCCGCCAGGATCTCCTTGATCTCGTTCAGCGACTTCCGGCCGAAATTCTTCGTCTTCAGCATCTCCCCCTCGGAGCGCTGGACGAGGTCGCGGATCGTCCGGATTTCGGCGTTCTTCAGACAGTTGTAGGAGCGCACCGAGAGCTCGAGCTCCTCCACGGAGCGGTTCAGGTTCTCGTTGAGCTTTTCCCGCTCCTTGTCGATCTCCTTCTCGCCGCCCTCTTCGATCTCCTCGAAGTTGATGAAGATGGCGAGGTGATCCTTGATCAGCTTGGAGCCGAGCGCCACGGCGTCCACCGGGGCGACGGCCCCGTTGGTCCAGACCTCGATCGTCAGCTTGTCGTAGTCGGTCGTCTGGCCCAGCCGCGCGTCCTCCACCGTATAGTTCACTTTCTTCACGGGGGAATGCACCGAGTCGATGGGGATGTATCCGAGGGGCAGGTCCGGCTCGAAGTTCCGGTCGGCGGACACGTAGCCGCGCCCCTGCCGGACGCGCATCTCGATGTTGAGCTTCCCCTCTTCCTGGAGAGTGGCGAGATGCACCTCGGGATCGAGGATCTGCACGTTCGGGTTCGTCTCGATGTCGCCCGCCTTGACGTCCCCGGCCCCTTCCGAGCGCAGGTAGATGGTCTGGGGATGATCCACGTTCATCTTCAGCGGAACCTGCTTCAAGTTCAGGATCAAGTCGGTCGCATCCTCCACGACGCCCGGGATCGAGGTGAACTCGTGGAGCACGCCATCGATCTTCACCGCAGTGATGGCGGCGCCCTCGACGCTCGAGAGCAGCACCCGTCTCATGGCGTTGCCGATCGTCGTCCCGAAGCCCCTCTCGAAGGGCTGCGCGTAGAACTCGCCGTAGGTTCCCGTCAAGGTCTCCCGATTGCACTCGAGGCGCTTGGGGCGTTGAAAGTCTTTCCAAAGCATTCCGATGTCTCCCGATGATGTGCGCCGCATGGGACCCGGAGAGGTCTTGGCGGCTTCACTTCGAATAGAGCTCGATGATCATCTGCTCCTGGATCGGCAGCGTGATGCTGTCGCGGGTCGGCAGAGCCGTCACGGTCCCCCTGAGTCCGTCGGAGTCGAGCGCCAGCCAGGGCGGAAGCCCCCGGCCTTTGGCGTGGTCCACGGAGGCCAGGAGGAACACGTTCTTCTTGATCCGGTCCTTCAGGCTGATCGTGTCGCCCGACTTGACCAGGTAGGAAATGACGTCGACCTTCCGGTCGTTCACCCGGACGTGCCCGTGGCTGATGAGCTGGCGGGACTGCCACCGCGAGGAGGCGAGCCCCAGCCGGAACACGACGTTGTCGAGCCGGCGCTCGAGGAGCTGGAGCAGCACCTCGCCGGTGATGCCCTTCTTGCGGACGGCCTGCTGGTAGGCGAGGTGGAACTGGTTCTCGAGCATCCCGTAGATCCGCTTCACCTTCTGCTTCTCGCGCAGCTGGATCCCGTACCCCTGGACCTTGGTGCGCCGCTTACCGTGCTGCCCCGGGGCGAAGCGCCTCTTCTCGACGGCACATTTCTCCGAGAAGCAGCGCTCGCCCTTCAGGAAGAGCTTCATCCCTTCCCGGCGGCATAATCGACAAACCGGACCGCGAGTTCTTGCCAAGTGTTCTCCCCTTTCCGAAATCCGCCTGGTAAAGTCCGACGAGCCCCGCCGCTTCCCTCACACCCGCCGGCGCTTGGGAGGGCGGCAACCATTGTGGGGAATCGGCGTGACGTCCTTGATCGCCTTGATCTCCATGCCGATGGACTGAAGCGCCCGAATCGACGACTCCCTTCCCGAGCCCGGCCCCTTCACCCTCACCTCCAGGGAGCGCACGCCGTGCTCCTTGGCCGCGTTTCCCGCCGCCTGCGCCGCCATCTGCGCGGCGAAGGGAGTCCCCTTCCGGGATCCCTTGAAGGCGAGGCAGCCCGCGGAGGACCAGGCGAGGACGTTGCCCTGCATGTCGGTGATCGTGATCACCGTATTGTTGAACGTGGCGTGAATGTGGGCCACCGCCATCGGAACGTTCTTCTTCTCCTTGCCGCGGACCCGCTTCACCGGCGCCGCGGCGGACTTGGCGCCCGCTTCTCCCGCCGCCGGCGATTCCGGCTTGGCTTCGACTTCTTTCGCTCTCTTTTCCTCGGCCATGCTCTCCTATCCCTTCTTTCCGACCGGCGCTTTCTTCTTGCCGGCGACCGTGCGGCGAGGACCCTTGCGGGTGCGCGCGTTGGTGTGGGTGCGCTGCCCTCTCACCGGCAGGTTGCGGCGGTGCCGCATGCCGCGATAGCAGCCGATGTCGATGAGGCGCTTGATGTCCATCGAGACGTTCTTCCGCACGTCTCCCTCGACCTGCCCTTCGTCCTGGATCACGTCGCGAATCTTGCGGACCTCTTCCTCGGAGAGATCCTTCACCTTCACGTCGGGAGAGACTCCCGCCTTCTCCAGGATGTGGTTCGACCGCGAGCGGCCGATGCCGTGGATGTAGGTCAGGGCGACCTCGACGCGCTTGTTCTGGGGCAGGTCCACGCCGGCGATGCGAGCCAAGCTCCGACCTCCTTCTCTGGTTCGCCCGCCGCGGCCCGGCTTCGGGGCGGCGGGGTGGAATTATCCTTGCCGCTGCTTGTGCTTCGGGTTCGGACAGATAATCCGGATCACCCCGCGGCGGCGGATGACCTTGCACTTCGCGCAAATCTTCTTCACGGACGCTCGGACTTTCACGCTTCCCTTCCTCTCGACGCGTCAGCCGCTCACTTGTAGCGGTAGACGATCCGTCCCCGGGTCAGATCGTAGGGCGACAGCTCCACCAGCACCCGGTCCCCCGGCAGAATCCTGATAAAGTTCTTCCTCATCCTTCCCGAGATGTGGGCCAGCACCTTGTGCTTGTTGTCCATCTCAACGCGGAACATCGCGTTCGGCAAGGGCTCCAGGACCGTGGCTTCCACCTGAATCGCTTCGTCTCGCGGCAATGAATCGATCTCCTAGGATCCCAAGACCCGGGTGCCCTGCGCCGTGATGGCCAGGCACCGCTCGAAGTGGGCGGAAAGACCGCCGTCCAGCGTCACCGCGGTCCAGCCGTCGGGGAGGACCCGGACCTCGGGCGTCCCCTGGTTCACCATCGGCTCGACCGCCAGGACCAGCCCCTCCCGCAGGACCGGCCCCGTCCCCGGGGTGCCGTAATTCGGCACCTGGGGATCCTCGTGCAGCGAGGTTCCGATGCCGTGGCCGACGAACTCTCGGACGACCGAGAATCCCGCCGACTCGACGTGGCCCTGGATGGCGGAGCCGATGTCGGAAAGGTGCCCGCCGGGCCTGGCCGCCTCGATCCCCTTCGCCAGCGCCGCGCGCGTCACGTCGAGGAGCCTGCGGGCCTCCTCCGGGACGCTCCCCACCGGCACGGTGCGGGCCGAATCGCCGTAGTAGCCGTCCAGCAGGACTCCGAAATCGAGGCTGACGATGTCCCCTTCCTTCAGCTCCTTCTTCTTCGAGGGGATCCCGTGGATCACCTCTTCGTTCACCGAGGCGCACAAGGAGCGCGTGTACCCCCGGTAGCCCTTGAAGGCCGGCTTGGCCCCCGATTTCAACGCCATCTCCTCCGAGACACGATCGAGATCCCAGGTCGTCACTCCCGGAGCCACCATGCGCTCCAGGGCGTCCAGGATCTTGAGGACCAGGGCGTTGGCCCGATCCAGCGACTCAATCTCCGCCGGCGACTTGAGGAGAATCATCGCGGGACCTCTTCCAGCGCCTCGGCGATTCTCCCAAAGACCTCGTCCGGAGTCCCCGTCGCGTCGACCTCGAAGAGCAGCCCGCTCTCCCGGTAGAACTCGAGAAGCGGCAGGGTCTGGGTCGTATAGACCCGGAGACGCTCGCGGACGATCTCCTCGCGGTCATCCGCCCGCTGCATCAGCTCGTTGCCGCACACGTCGCAGATTCCTATCCGGCGCGGCGGCTTGTTCGCGACGTGGTACCCGGCGCCGCACGTTCCGCAGAGGCGGCGACCGGTCAGGCGCGACAGCAGCTCCGTCTCGGGAAGCCTCAGGGCCAGGACCCGGTCGAGCCGCCTCCCCGACTTCTCGAGGAACTCCGACAGCCTTCGTGCCTGCGCGAGGTTCCTGGGATAGCCGTCCAGGAGAAAGCCCGCCGCGCACTCCGGATCCCGCAGGCGCTCTTCCACCATCTGCGCCACGAGATCGTCGGGGATCAGCTCCCCCCGTTCCATCATACCGCGCGCCGCGAGCCCCAGCGGCGTGCCCCGCTTCACCGCTTCCCGCAGCATGTCGCCGGCGGAAAGGTGGACGACCCCGATCCTCTCCCGGAGCCGTACCGCCTGGGTCCCTTTCCCGGCTCCTGGCGGGCCCATCAGGAGCAGGTTCACCCGCTACCCCCGCCGTCCCTTGATCCGCGCTCCCTTCAGGAACCCCTCGTAGTGCCGCATGATGAGCTGCGACTCGACCTGCTGGACCGTGTCCATGGCCACGCCCACGACGATCAAGAGGGACGTTCCGCCGAACACGAACTTGACGTTGAGCCCCTTCGACAGGAAGTCGGGAAGAATGTACTCCAGACCCGGTCCGATGAGAGGAATCGCCCCGACGTTGAACCCCGAGATCAGGATCGTCGGAAGCAGGGCGATCAGGGCCAGGTAAATCGAGCCGACGAAGGTCAGGCGCGTCAGGACGTTGTCGATAAACTCCGCGGTCCGCCGGCCGGGCCGGATCCCGGGAATGAAGCCGCCGAACTTCTGGAGATTGTCGGCCGTGTCCATCGGATTGAAGATGATCGAGACGTAGAAATAGCAGAAGAAGATGATGAACAGGAAATACAGCATGTGGTGCAGCGGCATCGAGAAGTCGAACTGGTGAATGAGGTCCCGCGCCCAGGGAGTCTTCTGGACCCAGGGAATCTGCCCCAGCGTCTGGAAGATGGAGAGGATCGACGAGGCGAAGATGACGGGAATCACCCCTCCGGTGTTCAGCCGCAGCGGAAGATGGGTCGACAAGCCTCCATAGGTCCGCCTCCCCACGACCCGCCGGGCGTACTGCACGGGAATGCGCCGCTGCGCCCGCTCGACGAAGACGATCGCCGCCACGACGAGGACCATGATGACGAGGAGCGCGACGAGCGTGATCATCCCGATGTTCCCGGTCATCAGGTCTTCCACGGTGGCGAGCACCGCGTGGGGGAGGTTCACCACGATTCCGGCGAAGATGATCAACGAAATGCCGTTGCCGATCCCGCGCTCCGAAATCTGCTCTCCGAGCCACATGATGAACGCGGTCCCGGTGGTCAGCGTGAGGATCGTCATGAACTCGAACCCGATCCCCGGATGGACCACCACCTGCGGCCCGCCGGAGGTCGCGAAGTTCTCCAGCCACAGCGAGATGCCGTACGACTGGACGACGCTGAGCACCACCGTGCCGTAGCGCGTCCACTGGGTGATCTTCCGGCGGCCCGCCTCGCCCCCTTCCTTGGAGAGCTTCTCGAGGTAAGGCCAGATGACGGTGAGCAGCTGGAGAATGATGGAGGCCGAGATGTACGGCATGATTCCGAGGGCGAAGATCGTCAGCCTCCGGAGGTTGCCGCCGGAGAAGAGATCCAGGAAGCCGAGCAGGGAGCCGGCCTGCTGCTTGAAGAAGGCGTCCAGCGCCTCGAAGTTGATCCCCGGGACCGGAACGTGGCCGCCAATCCGGTAGACGGCGAGCAGCGCGAAGGTATAGAACACCCGCCTTCTCAAGTCGGGGATGTTGAAGATGTTCTTGATGCTGTTGATCATCGCCTGGAACTCCGTCTCGTCACGCCTTCCCTCACGCTTCGGCGCCGCGCCGCCTCAAGGGATCCGCCGTCAGGCGGAGAGGATCTCGACGGTCCCGCCGGCGGCCTCGACCTTGGCGCGCGCCTGCTTGCTGATCCGGTGCACTTTCACCTTCAGGCCGGCCGGGCAATCGCCGCGCGCCAGGAGCACGACGCCGCCCCGCACCCGCTTCAGGATGCCGCTGGCCACCAGGCTCTCCGGGGTGACCTCTCCCTGGAACCCGGCCATCTGATCCAGGTTCACCACCGTGAACTCCTTCCGGAACAGGTTCTTGAAGCCGCGCTTCGGAACCCGGCGGTGCAGCGGCATCTGCCCGCCTTCAAACCCTCGCTGCCGCGAGAACCCGGATCGCGAGAGCTGCCCCTTGTTGCCCGCGCCCGCCGTCTTGCCGTTCCCCGATCCCGGCCCGCGGCCGACACGCCATTTCTTGCGGCGCGAGCCGGCGGCGGCGCGCAGCGATTCGAGGCCGATCTCCTTCGTCTTCTGCGTCACCTTCTTTTTTCGGGGCACGAGGTTCTCCTTAGACGCCTATTCGCCCACCACCCGGACCAAGTGGGGAATGGTCGCCACCATTCCCCGGACGGCCGGATTGTCGGGGCGCACCACCGTCTGGTTCAGGCGACGGAATCCCAGCGATCGCAGCGTCCGCTTCTGATCCTCCGGCGCGCCGATGCCGCTGCGCACCTGGACGATCTCAATGGTCTTGCCCTTCCGCTTGGCGGTCCGCTTCGCCATTCTTGTCCTCCGTCACCTCGACACTCCTCTGCCGTACGGCCTTGGGATCCCGGAGCTGCTGGAGCCCCGCGAACGTGGCGCGTACGACGTTGTAGGGGTTCGTGGTGCCCAGCGATTTCGTCAGAATGTCCTGGATGCCCGCCGATTCCATGACGGCGCGCACCGCGCCCCCCGCGATGACCCCCGTGCCGGTGGACGCGGGCCGGAGCATCACCCTCCCCGCGCCGAAATGGCCGACGATCGGGTGCGGAATCGTCCCGTCTTTGATCGGCACCCGGATCAAGTTCCGTTTGGCGCGCTCGACTCCCTTGGCGATGGCGACCGGAACTTCCCGGGCTTTCCCCATGCCGAAGCCGACGTGCCCCCGCAGGTCGCCGACCACCACGAGCGCCGAGAAGCGGAAGTTCTTGCCCCCCTTGACGACTTTCGTGACCCGGTTGATGTGGACCACCTGGTCCTTCAAGTCGAGCTCCGAGCTTTTCATCGGTTCCAAATCTTCACCTCGCCATCCTGGATGCGTCCTTCAGAACTTGAGCCCCTTCTCCCGGGCGGCGTCCGCCACGGCCTTGATCCGGCCATGATAGGGATACCCTCCCCGGTCGAACACGACTTCCTCGAGACCCTTCTCCTTGAGCCTCTCCGCGATCAGCGAGCCGACCGTCCGGGCCCCCGCGAGGTTGCCGCCCGACTTGCCGCCGCCTCCCTTCTCGAGGCTGGAGGCATGGGCGAGCGTCTGTCCCTTTTCATCGTCGATGGCCTGCGCGTAGATGTGCTTCAGGCTCTTGTACACCGAAACGCGCGGCTTGGCGGCGGTGCCGGAAAGCCGGGAGCGAATCCGCGACCTCCGTCGATCCCGGCGCTGGCTTTTTCTTGCGTCCCTCTGCATGGCTCCTTCCCGTTGGCGGCGCCCGGCCTCAGGCGGCCGCAGTCTTGCCGACCTTGCCGGCCTTTCTCCGGATGACTTCGTCGGTGTAGCGAATCCCCTTGCCCTTGTAGGGCTCGGGAAGCCGGAGGCGGCGGATGTTCGCCGCGACCTGCCCCACGACGTGGCGGTCCGCCCCGCTGACGACCAGGTGCGTCTGCTTGTCCACGCGGATCTCGATCCCTTCCGGGATGTCGAACTCGACCGGATGGGAGTAGCCGAGACTGAGCTGGAGCTTCTTCCCCGCCACGGCCGCCCGGTACCCGATGCCGATGATGTCGAGCTCGCGCGTGAATCCCTCCGTCACGCCGCGGACGGCGTTCGCCAGCAGGGCGCGGATCAGGCCGTGAAGGGCCTTCTTCTGCTTCGAATCGCCGTCGCGGGCGACCCGCAGCTCTTCCCCGGCGAGGCTCGCGGTGATTCCCGGGGGCAGCGGCGTCAGGAGCTTCGCTTTCGCGCCGCCCACGAGAACGCCCTTCCCGTCCACCTGGATGGTCACTCCCTTGGGGACCTTGATCACCTGCCGGCCGATGCGCGACACGCTCTTCCTCCTACCAGATGTTGCAGAGAATCTCGCCGCCGACGCCGACCCGGCGGCATTCCTCGCCGGACATCAGGCCTCGCGAGGTCGAGAGAATCGCCACGCCGAGCCCGCCCAGCACCGGGGGGATCTCGTCCTTCGCGCAGTAGACGCGCCGGCCGGGACGGCTGACCCTCTCGAGTCCGGCGAGAGCCGGCTCCCCCTCGGGGGTATAGCGCAAAGCGATCCGGATCACGGGAAACCCTTCTTTCGGCCGCACGACCGCCACCGCCTCCACGAAGCCCTCCTTCTTGAGGATCTTCGCCAGATGCTCCTTCAGGTTCGAGTGCGGAATCTCGACGCGGGGATGGCGGGCGCGGACGCCGTTTCGGATCCGGGTCAGCATGTCGGCGATCGGATCGGTCATGCTCATGGCTTCCATGCACCTTTCTTGAAATCGCTCCGTCTCTTGAAATCGCTCCGCCCGCCGGAGTCGTCCGCCCGGCTCAGCCCGGGCTTCGGGAGCTTACCAGCTCGCTTTGACGACGCCCGGGACCATTCCTTCCAGAGCCAGCTTCCTGAAGCAGATTCGGCAGAGGCCGAATTTCCGCAGGAAGCCGCGCGGCCGGCCGCAATGGCGGCAGCGGTTGTAGCGGCGGACCTTGAACTTCGGCTTGCGGATCTGCTTCGCGCGCATGGCGGCGGTTGCCAAGATGACCTCCGTTCCTCAGTCCTTCCGAAAAGGCAGTCCCAGGAGGGTCAGAAGGTTCTTTCCCTCTTCGTCGGTCCGGGCCGTCGTGACGATCGAGACGTTCACTCCCCGGACGCGATCCACCTTCTGGTAGTTCACCTCCGGGAAGATGAGCTGGTCCTTGACGCCGAGCGTGTAATTGCCGCGCCCGTCGAACGATCGCGAGGAGACTCCCCGGAAGTCCCGGACGCGGGGCAGCGCGATCGACACCAGCCGATCGAAGAACTCGTACATCCGGGCGCCGCGGAGCGTCACCTGGCAGCCGATCGGCATGCCGGCGCGGATCTTGAAGTTGGCGATCGACTTCTTGGCGCGCGTCACCGCCGCCTTCTGCCCCGCGATGAGCGTGAGTTGCTCCGAGGCGTTGTCGAGGAGCTTGATGTTCTGGACGGCGTCTCCGACGCCCATGTTCAGGACGATCATGCTGAGCCGGGGAACCGCCATCCGGTTCTTGTAGCCGAACCGCTCGATCATCGTGGGCACGATCTCTTGATCGTACCGTCCCTTGAGTCGCGCCGTCGCCATCTTCGCTCCGCTCGCCCCGGCGGCTGCCGCCCGGGCTACTTGTCCAGGATCCCCTTGCACTTCTTGCAGACCCGCACTTTCTTCCCGTCCTCGAGAATCGTATGCCCCACCCGAGTCGGCTCGCCGCATTCCGAGCAGACCACCTTCAGGTTGCTGAGGTGGATGCTCGATTCGCGCTCCACGATCCCCCCCTTGACGTTCTTCGAGGGATTCGGGCGGGTGTGACGCTTGACGAACGCCACGCCCTCCACCACCGCGCGCCCCTTGGCGGGGATGACGCGCAGGACCCGGCCGGTCTTGCCCCGGTCCTTTCCCGCGAGCACCCTGACCTTGTCTTCCTTCTTCAAGAACAACGCGGGCATCGGACCTCCTACAGGACTTCCGGGGCCAGGGAGAGGATCTTCATGAAGTTCTTCTCCCGCAGCTCCCGCGCGACGGGGCCGAAGATGCGCGTGCCGATCGGCTCCCCCGCATCGTTGATCAGGACGGCCGCGTTCTCGTCGAAGCGGATGCACGTGCCATCGCTGCGGCGCTGGCACTTGCTCATCCGGACAATGACGGCCCGGACCACCTGCCCCTTCTTGATGTTCCCCTCGGGCACCGCCTCCTTCACCGAGGCGGTGATCACGTCGCCGATGCGGCCGATGAGATTCACCGAGCGCCCCCGAAGATGGATGCAGCTGATGCGCCGGGCGCCGGAGTTGTCGGCGACCTCGAGCATCGTGCGCATCTGGATCATGGCTCGCCCCCTCCCCTCTCGTCTAGACGCGCTCCGCCCGGGTGATTACGGACCGGAGACTCCATCGCTTCCGGGCGCTGCGGGGCCGATCCGCCACGATCGTCACGCGATCTCCCACCTTCCCCTGCCCCTTCTCGTCGTGGGCCATGAACCGGGCGGAGCGCTTGAGATACTTGCCGTAGCGCTCGTTCCGGACGACCCGCTCCACCTGGACCACGATCGTCTTCGTCATCTTGTCGCTGACGACCACTCCCTCGAGGAGCAGTCGCCTGCCTCGGTGAGGCGCTGGCTCGGCTGCGGGCCGGGGCTCCGGCATGAATCCTCCGTCGTGCGGCGGCTAGCTCTGCGCCGCCGTTCGCTTCTCGTTCAGAACCGTCTTCACCCGCGCCAGATCGCGCCGGACCCCCCGGATGCGATGGGGGTTCTCCGCCTGGCCGGTGGATTGCTGGAACCGGAGCTTGAAGAGCTGGGTCTGAAGGTCCTCCTCGTCCTTGAGGAGCTCCTCCATCGTCTTTTCCCGAAGGGCCGAAGCCCGGAGCGCTTTCACGTCAGAACCCCCGGTGAACGAAGGCGGCCTTCAGCGGTAGCTTGTGGGAGGCCAGGCGCATCGCCTCCCGGGCCACCTCCTCGGTGACCCCTTCCATCTCGAAGATCACCTTCCCCGGCCGCACCACCGCCACCCATCCTTCCGGCGCCCCCTTCCCCTTGCCCATGCGGGTCTCGGCCGGCTTCTTGGTGATCGGCTTGTCGGGAAAGATGCGAACCCAGATCTTGCCGCCGCGCTTCACGAAACGGGTCATCGCCACGCGGCCCGCTTCGATCTGCTTGTCGGTGATCCAGCCGCATTCCATCACTTTCAGCCCGTAATCCCCGAAGCTGACGGTGCTCCCCCGCTGCGCCTTGCCGCGGCGGCGTCCCCTCATCTGCTTCCGGTATTTGACCTTCTTCGGCATCAGCATGTCAGATCCCCGCCCGGCCCGGGCTGCCCACGGTATCGCCGGGCCGCTCCTCGCCAACCCCCGGCCGCGCCCGCACCTCTCCCTTGTAGATCCAGATCTTCACGCCGATAGCTCCGTAAGTGGTCCGCGCCTCCGCGAAGCCGTAGTCGATGTCGGCCCGCAGCGTATGGAGCGGCAGCTGCCCCTCGAGATACCACTCGGTGCGGGCGATCTCGGCACCCCCGAGCCTGCCGGAGCAGCGGATTCGCACGCCTTTCGCGCCGAACCGCATGGACGACTCGATCGCCTTCTTCATCGCCCTTCGGAAGGCGACGCGCCGCTCGATCTGGAGCGCCACCGACTCCGCGACGAGCTGCGCGACGATCTCGGGCTTGTGGATCTCGACGATGTTGATGAAGATCTCGCGGCCGGTGCGCTTGGCGATCTCGTCCCGGAGCTTGTCGACCTCGGCTCCCCTCCGGCCGATGACGATCCCCGGGCGGGAGGTGTGGATGTTGATCTTCAGCTTGTTCGCGGCGCGCTCGATCTCGATCGCCGCGACGCCGGCGTGCGATAGGCGGCGCTTCAACTCGGTCCGGAGCCGCAGGTCCTCCAACAGGAGATCGGCGTAGTTCTTGTCGTCGAACCAGCGCGATTGCCAGGTGCGCGTCACGCCGATCCGGAAGCCGAACGGGTGTACCTTCTGACCCACTTCCTACCTCCCGGCCCCGGCAGGAGCCGGTCCCTTTTCGTCCAGTTCGATGGTGATGTGACACGAGCGGCGCAGGATCCGGAAGGCGCGCCCCATCGGGGCCGGCCGGATCCGTTTGAGCGACGGCCCGCCGTCGACCGTCGCCCGGCTGATGAACAGCCGATCGACGTCGACATCCTCCTTCTTCACCCGGGCGTTGGCCACCGCCGACGCCACCACCTTGGAGACGTCTTTCGCGACCCCCTTCTTCGTCACGCGCAGGGTCGCGAGGGCCTCCTCGACCCGCTTTCCGCGGATCAGATCGACGACCAGCCGCGTCTTCTGCGCCGAGCTGCCCAGGTACCGCATCGTTGCTCTCGAGACCATCACCGCGTCCTTCTCCGGCTCAGGAGGCCGTCGTGGTGCCGCCCGCGGGAGGCGGCGTCGGAGCCCCGCCCCCGGAGGCCGCTTCCGCGGCCGCCGCCCGGGAGTGCCCCCGGAAGATGCGGGTCGGGGAGAACTCCCCGAGCCGGTGTCCGACCATGTTCTCCGTGATGTAGACCGGAATGAACTTCTTGCCGTTGTGCACCGCCAGCGTGTGGCCGACCATCTCCGGGAGGATGGTGCTCCGCCGGGACCAGGTCTTCAGGACCTTCTTCTCGTATTTGCGGTTCATCTCCTCGATCTTCTTCTTGAGAGAGGGCTCGACGTAGGGCCCTTTCTTGATGGACCGGCTCATGACTTCTTCCTCCGCCGGACGATGTATTTCTCGGTGCGCTTGTTGTTCCGCGTCTTAATCTCCCGGACTCCCCAGGGCGTGCAGGGGTGCCGGCCTCCCGAGCTCTTCCCCTCGCCACCCCCCAGGGGATGATCGACCGGATTCATAGCGACCCCCCGCACGGTGGGCCTCCATCCCAGCCACCGATTCCGTCCCGCTTTCCCGATCGAGATGTTCTCGTGATCGCCGTTGCCGACCTGACCGATCGTGGCGCGGCACTCGACGTCGACCCTCCGGACCTCCCCGGAGGGGAGCTTGACCTGGGCGAATGCCCCTTCCTTGGCCAGCAGCTGCGCCCCGACGCCGGCGCTGCGCACCATCTGGCCGCCCCGGCCGCGCTTCAGCTCGATGTTGTGGATCGTCGTCCCCAAGGGGATGCTCTTCAGCGAGAGGCAGTTCCCGGGAAGGATGTCGGCGTCGGGCCCCGAGACGATCCCCGTCCCGACCGACAGCCCCTGGGGCGCGAGGATGTAGCGCTTCTCTCCGTCGGCGTAGTGGATCCGCGCGATGCGCGCCGAGCGGTTGGGATCGTATTCGATCGCCGCGACCTTGCCGGGAATGCCGTCCTTGTCGCGGCGATAGTCGATGATCCGATACCGCCGCTTGTGCCCGCCCCCGCGGTGGCGCACCGATAGCCAGCCGGTGTTGTTCCGGCCTCCCGTCCGATTGTGCTTGTCCAGGAGCGGCTTCAGGGGTCGCGTCTCGGTGATTTCCTCGAACGTCGAGACCGTCTGGAAACGGCGTCCGGGGGTGGTCGGCTTGTAGGTCTTGTTCGGCATGTAAGGGACCCCCGGCGTTTAGACGCCTTCGAAGTACTCGATGCTCTTCTCGCCCGGCCGCAGCCTGACGTAGGCCTTCTTCCAGTCGGGGCGCTTCCCCAGGTTCCGCCCGACGCGCTTCATCTTGCCGTGAACGAGGGCCGTGCGGACCGTGGCCACTTTCACGTTGAACAGCTCCTCGATCGATCGCTTGATCTCGATCTTGTTCGCGTCGCGGGCCACCCGGAAGCAGAGGAGCTCCTGCGCATCCTTCAGCTTGGTCGATTTCTCGGTGATCAGGGGGGCCAGGACGATCTGGTGCGCGGGCCGGCTCATGGAGCGTAGACCTCCCCGATGGTCTCCGCGGCCTGCCGCGTGAGCACCAGCGTGTCGTGATGGAGCAGGTCGAACACGTTCAGCCCGCCGGCGCGGGCCAGGGAGACGTTGCGGAGGTTGCGGGAAGCCAGCTCCAGGTTGCGCGCCGGCTCCCGGTCCACGAGCAGGACCTTGCCCTTCAATCCGAGCGTCTCCAGCATCCCCTGCATCGCCCGCGTGCGCGGCTCGGAGAGCTCCAGGGTCTCCACGACGACCACTTTGTCCTGGCGGAGCTTCGAGGAGAGCAGGGAGCGGATCGCATTCTTCCGCATGCGCTTCGGAAAGCGGATGTCGTAGTCGAACGGATGCGGGCCGAACACCGTCCCTCCCTTGCGCCAGATCGAGCTGCGGATCGAGCCCACGCGCGCGCGGCCCGTCTTCTTCTGGCGCCACAGCTTCCGCCCGCTGCCGGCGACCTCGGCGCGGGTTTTCGTCTGCCGCGTCCCCGATCGGCCGGCGGCGCGGTAGGCGTTCACCGCCTCGAAGATGAGATGACGCTTGAGCGGATACTCGAAGACCGACTTCTCGAGGGTCATCTCCCCCACTTTCTCGTTCTTCAGATTGACGATCTTCAGCGCGTCCATTCCACTCCTCCGGAAGCGTGCCTCCGGGCTCCTATTTCTTCTTGGCCGCGGTCTTCGCGCCCTTCTTCGCGGCCGGAGGCGCCGCCTTCGGCTGGCGGATCTTCCGCGGGGCCGGCGAGTGCCGGATCACCAGGTAGCCGCCGTCCGCCCCGGGAACCGCCCCGCGGACGACCAGCAGGTGGTTCTCCGGATCGATCTGCACGACCTGCAGGTTCTTGACGGTGATCCGCGCCGCGCCCAGGTGCCCGGCCGCGCGCATCCCGCGAAACGTGCGGGAAGGAAACGCCGAGGCGCCGACCGATCCCGGCGCGCGATGGAACATCGAGCCGTGGGTGGCGGCGCCGCCGCGGAAGTGGTGGCGCTTGATCACCCCGGCGAACCCCTTGCCCTTGCTGATGCCGCTCACGTCAACGTTCTCGTCGACCTGGAAGATCGCGGCGCTCACCTGATCCCCCACGTTGATCTTCTCCCCCTCCGAGAGAATCTTGAATTCCCGGATCCGGCGGGTCGGCGGGAGGCCCGCTTTCTTGAAGTGGCCCAGCAGCGCCTTGCTGACCTTGCGCTCGGAGGTCGGCTCGACGAAGCCCAGCTGCACCGACTCGTAGCCGTCCGTCTGGCGGTTCTTCTTCTGGACCACTATGCAGGGCCCGGCCTTCAAGACGGTCACCGGGATCACCCCCCCCTCCTTGGAGAACACCTGGGTCATCCCGAGCTTGATTCCGATCAACCCTTCGATCATGTCCGGCTCCGTCTCCCGCCTTGTCGGGCGCTACTTGCCCAGGGCCTTGATCTCCACTTCGACGCCCGCCGGAAGATCCAGCTTCATCAGGGCGTCCACGGTCTGCGGCGTCGGCTCGAGGATGTCGATCAGCCTCTTGTGCGTCCGAATCTCGAACTGCTCCCGGGACTTTTTGTCCACGTGGGGCGAGCGCAGCACGGTCCAGAAGTTCCGGCTCGTGGGAAGGGGGATCGGCCCCGCGACCCGCGCCCCGGTGCGCCGGGCGGTGGACACGATTTCGGTGGTCGACTGGTCCAGGACCCGATGGTCGTAGGCTTTCAGCCGGATCCGGATCTTTTCGTTCAGCATGGGTGAATTCGCCTCTCCCGCGTCGTCCCGCTCAAGCCTGAATCTCGGTGACGGTTCCAGCCCCCACCGTGCGCCCGCCTTCCCGGATCGCGAACCGCAGCCCCTTGTCCATCGCGATCGGGGTGATCAGCTCGATGCTCAGGCTCACGT